>NZ_AMPR02000001.1:0-143788 GCF_000307735.3 Cupriavidus sp. HPC(L)
GGCCAAGGGCGAGGCCACCAGACCGGCGGCCCGTGCCTGGTCGGCGGCGCGCGCGGCAGCGAGCGCACCGGCTCCGTCCACCTCGACGAACGCCGCGCCGCCGGCGCTGCGATGGCTGTCGATGCGCGCCAACGCCTGCTCGGTCAGCGCGACACTGGTGGTCTGTCCAGCGGCCAATTGGGCCGCCAGCGCTGCAATGGTCGGCTCGCTCATTCGGCCACCGCCAGGGTTTGCACGCGATAGGCGTGGCGCAGCGTGCGGTTGCGCACCGGGTCATGCAGTTCGACCTCGAACGCCTCGCCATGGCCCAGCTCGCCGATCACGGCCTGGGTGCCGCAGAACATCGCCGTGCCAGGCGGCAGCGAGGCCTCGCCGGTCAGGCGCTGGATCAGTTCGCGCGGATCGAGCAGGCGCGTGACCTTGCCCTCCTGGTACAGCGCGCGCTCGCCGTCACGCACACGCCAGCAGCGCATCTCGAGACTGTCCCAGTGGTCGGCCACATCGTCGAAGCGCCAGACCTGCGTGCCGACCGGCTTGTCGCACATCTGCTTGGACACCGTCACGTCGTAGGCCTCGACCTTGCGGTCGGTGTGGTCCGACCCGACGCCGACGTACAGCCCATCGTTACCCTGCAGCAGCACGACTTCGATTTCGCCGGACGAGTCGTCGCGCGGCACTTCGATGACCTCCGCCGTGGTCAGCAGCGACGCGGCCAGCGGATAGAAGGTCGGCACGCTGGCGGGCGGCTTCACGCCGATGGCCTGCAGCTCTTCGATATGGTGCTGGACGGCCTCGAGATCGCGGCCGGTCCAGCCGGCAATGATCAAACGTTGAATGTCGAGGGCGAGTTCGCCCCCGCCGGCGACTTGGAAATGCAGTGTCGGCATTGCGTACTACCTTGATTGGGGAAAAGAGGGTGGTTAGAGCGTCCGGATGATGTTCTTCCGGAATTCGTCGATATGCGTGCGGACCGCTTCCCGCACAGCGGGCACGTCCCTGCGCTCCAGTGCGTCGACGATCTCCAGGTGCTCCTGGTAGACGTTCTCGAGATGCTGCGGGTCGGACAGCGACAGGAACCAGAAGCGCGCCTGCTTTTCATGCAGGCCGCGCAGCAATTCGGCCAGTACCCGGTTGCGCGAGGCGGCTGACATCGCGGTGTGGAACTTGAGGTCCAACGAGGCCAGCGCGGGGATGTCGCGACCGGCGATCAGCGGTGGCGAGCGGTCGACGATGTCGCGCATCGCCTTGAAATCGCTGTCGTGCCCGCGCTCGCAGGCCAGCGTGGCGCACAGCACCTCATTGGTGGCGCGCACCTCGATCATGTCGAGCACTTCGTTCAGCGACAGCGGCGTCACCAGCACGCCCTTGCGCGGCATGATCGACACCAGCCCTTCGACTTCCAGCCGATGCAGCGCCTGATGGACCGGGGTGCGCCCCAGGCCGAGCATGGTCGCGACCTGGGCTTCGTTCAAAGGCTCCCCGGGCCGGAATTCGCACGAAATGATGCGCCGCTTGATTTCCGTATAGGCCATTTCACGCATGGCCGCCCCCGTCTGGGAGGCGGTCTGCTTGCCGGTTTCGTCGTCGGTTCCTACCAGTCGGATGGATGTCGCCACGGTCCGCTCTCGTTCTCGTCTGAAGTGAGAGTGATACTAGTGTGATATTTCACTGAGGACAAGGGTGGGATTTATCAGGGTTTACGCTGAGGGGTAGTACATCGAGGAGGCGGGGCGGATGGGGAGGCTGGCGACGTGCGTGGCAAGGACGCCGCTTTCGGTGCCTACTGGCTGCCGCGGAACTCGCGGTGGACTGACTCCCGGCATCGAGCTTCAAACGTGCGGCTCGCTGTTCCACCTCGGCCGCCGTGCGCAGCATAGGTCGTGGAGGGGGATAGTGGAGCGCCGCTGCCGGGATTCCCGCGGCGGGAACCGGTGCGAAGGCGCATAAAAAAATCGGGGCCACCGACAGGCCATGCGCCCCACCGACAGCCTCCTACGAGCCATCCGGGCGAGATCGTTCTTGGCTGGCCTCGATGGTTTCCTCCAGCATCTCCAGCCGGTCCTGTCCCCAGAACAGCTCGCCGCGATAGACGTAGGAGGGTGAGCCAAAGACGCCCGCCGCGACGGCCTCGTCGGTGTAGCGCCGATACTGTTGCGAGATCTCGGCCGTTCTCGCCTTCGACAGCAGGGCGCGATCGTCCATGCCATAGGCAATCAGGATTTGCCGAAGCGTCGCCTCCGATGAAATGTCCTGATCGTCGCACCATTGCGCATGGAGGATCGCCTTGTGCAGACGGCCCACGGATAGTCCAAGGGAATCGGCCGCGATGACGATGCACGAGGCGAGATCCGCGTTCGGACACATGAAAGCCGGCTTGGGGTTGATCGGCATGCCTAGCTTGTCGCACCAGCGACGCAGTTCCGTCAGGCGGTAGGCCTGGCGCTCGGGGGAGCGCTGGTGCAGCAGGATGCCCCCGGTGCGCGCATAGATTTCGGGAAGATCGACAGGCCGGTACCGGATCGCGATGTCGTGCCGCCGCACAATCGCCTCGAGGCGGTCGGCACCGAGATAGGCCCAGTCGGAGTTCATCCAGAAGTAGTAGTCGATGGCGGCCGTGCTCATGTGCGCGCTCCTTCGGTGGTTGCCGGCGGCACGGCGAATCGAAGCGGGCCATGCATCCGTGCCGCGCTGATTGCCGCAATGATGCCCAGCGCGCTCAGATACCAGACGATGTAGCGCGGGTCGCCATTGCCGTAGGCGAGCAGCGAAGTCGCGACGATCGGCGCCAGGCCTCCGCCGATAGCGCCCGAGACCTGCACCGCGATCGAAATGCCGCTGTAGCGCACTTCGGGCGGAAACTGTGCGGAAAACAGGCTCCCTTGCGGACCATACAGGCAGGCGTAGACGACACCGATGGCGATCACCATGGCGAAGGTGATCGAGCCGGGGTCGCGGTACTGCAGCATGCCGAAGAACAGCGGTGCGAAGCCGATGACGCCGACCGCGCCCGCCATGAAGACCCACTTGTAGCCCACCCTGTCGCCGAGCATGCCGAACAGCGGCATGGCGAACAGCGCAACCACCGCGCCCCACACCGTGGCGTCGAGCATGGCGATGCGCGGAATGCCGAGCGTACCGGTCGCGTAGGCCAGCGCAAAGGTCACCACCGTATAGAACCACGTCACCTCGGCCAGCCGGCCGCCGATGACGACGAGCAACTCCCTGGGGTAGCGCCGCAGCACGACCTTGGCGGGCACCTGTACCTTGTCCCCCTTGCTCTTCATCCGCTCGAAGTCGGGAGACTCGGCGACCTTGACGCGAATGAACCAACCCACCAGCAGCAGGATGACGCTGGCCAGGAACGGCACGCGCCAGCCCCATGTCAGCATGTCTTCGTCGGGCAGCGTCGACACCGCGGCCATCGCCAGGGAAGAGAGGATGAGCCCGGGCGCGACGCCGGCCTGCGGCAGGCTGCCGAAAAAGCCCTTCTTGCCTTCCGGTGCGTGCTCGACCGCCATCAGCACGGCGCCTCCCCATTCGCCGCCCACGGCCACCCCCTGCAGCAGGCGCATCAGTACCAGCAGCACGGCGGCCCAGTATCCAATGCTGTCATAGGACGGAATCAGTCCGATCAGGATGGTCGGAATCCCCATCAACAACAACGTGATCAGCAGCATCGACTTGCGGCCGACCCTGTCGCCAAAGTGTCCGAACACGATACCGCCAAGGGGGCGTGCGAAGAAGCCCACCGAGTAGGTGGCGAAGGCTGCCAGCGTGCCGGTGATCGGATCGAAGGCGGGAAAGAAGATCTTGTTGAAGATCAGGGCTGCGGCGGTACCGTAGAGGAAGAAGTCGTACCACTCGATGGTGGTGCCCATCATGCTCGCGAGTCCGGCGGTAATGTATTGGCGGCGCGACCGCGCCGCCTGTGGAACAGGCGCTGTCATAGCGGCTTCCTTGAAGTGAGATGGCGAAAGCCGACCGGTCAGGCCGCCGGCAACGGGGCGATGCCACGGGTCTGGCGCGCCCAGTAGTCGAAAGTCGCGTTGACGATCGAGGGCTTGAGCAGATAGTCGTGCGCTTCGCGCGCGAGGGCGTCGTCGACCGGCGTCAACGCGCCGAAGGCTTGCGCGCGGATCTGCATGCGCGCCGCCCGTTCCAGATAGACCGATAGATACGTCGCCTCTTCGCACGAGGCGCCCGCGGCCAGATAGCCATGGTGCGCCAGCACGATCGCACGCTTGTCACCCAGTGCCTCGGAGATCAGCACGCCCTCCTGGTCCGCGATCGGAACGCCCGGCCAGTCCGCCAGAAAGGCACAGTCATCGTGCAACGGCGTCATGTCCATATGCGCGATTACCAGCGGCTGGCGAGCGGCCGCCAGTGCCGACGCCCACGGGGAATGGGTATGGATGATCGATTGCACGTCGGGGCGAGCCTCGTACACCCACAGATGAAAACGCGTAGCCGGGTTGGCCATGCCTTTGCCCGTCAGCGTGTTCAGGTCGCGGTCGACCTCGATGAAATCGTCGGGGGTCGCTTCATCGAAGCCAAGGCCAAAGCGCAGGGTCCAGTAAGCACCGGGCCGCTGAGAACGGACGCTGATTTGTCCGGCCAGTCCGGCTTCCTGTTCTGTCATGGCGAGGATGCGGCAGGCATAGGCCATGGTTTCCTGCACGCTGCGCTCGACGGCGTGCAGGTGCTGCGCCATGTCGCGTGTCGCGCGGGCATCGAAATAGGCCTTTTCTCTGAAGGCGGTGCTCATACTGTCTCCTGGTCATGGATGGATGCGGAACGCTGTCGTTCCAGGAGCGAGTATGAAAAGCGAACGCCATGGGAGCCATGCAGCTCAGCTCATAGCTGCTATTCCAGCGGATTGGGCGGCAGTTTGGCCGAGATGCGCATGGCGCAATCGAGCAGATCGGCAGTCAGCGGCAGCGGCTGACGGTCGGCGCGCAGGATGGCGACGACGCGGCGATGCAGCGAGGGCCGTTGTATCGGCACCTTGCGCAAGCCATAGTCCGTCAGCAGCTTCTCGGGAATGCGGTTGGGCAGGATGCACGCGCCGACGCCGGAAGAAACCAGCCTGAGCATGGCATCGATCGTTTCGGCTTCGGCCACGAATTCCGGATTCAGTCCGCTGCTGTGAATCATGCGGCGAAGGGCGTAGTGCGGCGGAAATCCGACCAGCCGCAAGGTCGAGTCGGTCAGGTCGCTGGCCTGCAATGTCGACGTGTCCCGCACGATCAGGCACATGGCATCGTCGAACAACACATGCGATACCAGCCCACCGGAATCGACGGCGGCATCGTAGACGAAGCCCAGGTCCACCTTGCCCGCCTCGACCAGCGAGACAACTTCCGGAGAGCTGCGGCCCAGCAGCGACAGGTTGACGCTCGGATGGGTGCTGACGAAGGCCGCGACCACGTCCGCGGTGAAGTAGTAGCTCAACGTATGCACGGTGGCCAGCCGAACCGTGCCCTGGCTGACGCCATGCCGCAGGCGAATGGCGTCGACGGCGCGATCGATGGCGCCATAGGCGGGCAGGACCGCCTCCTGCAGTTGCCGCCCCGCCTCGGTCAGCTCGACGCCGCGTCCGGTCCGCACGAACAGCGGCTTGCCGAGGCTGGTTTCCAGGGCGGCAAGCTGCTTGCTGATGCCGGACTGCGTCTGATCCAGTTGCTCGGCGGCCTTCGACAGCGATTTGAGTTCCGCGATCCGGAGGAAATAGCGCAGTTGGCGGTCCATGGCTTCCATGGCCGCAGTGTGCGCCGGCAAGGGCCGGGCTGTCTCTCGGGGTTTGTCTGCAGCGGGGCGGCTGGCGTCAGGCAGGCGGCCCGCTGTTATGCGGTCTCGCGGCGATTCCCGCTCGCGGCCCGCACGATGCTCGACGGCAGACGGCCGGCGACCCGCAGGAACGACCGGCGCATCGCCTGCTCGGAAGTGAAGCCGCTGCGGCGTGCGACTTCCTTCAGCGAGGCTGCGGTCGTCTTGAGCATCGCCGTTGCATGTTCGACGCGAATACGCTCCAGCGCCGCCGATGGCGATTCCTGGGTCTGCTCCATGAATTTGCGATAGAACGATCGCACCGAATGTCCGCTGTATTCGGCCATGTCCTCGGCGCGCCATGGCTCCGCCGGCCGCGCCGCGATCTGCGCAAGCAGCTCCCCGAAGGCCCCGGCGCTGCTGGTTTGCAGGCGCAGCGCATCGCTGTATTGCGCCTGACCGCCAGGCCGGCGCATGTGCACGACCAAGCGTTTGGCAACGGCCGCGGCGCAGCTGGTGCCGGCATCCTCTTCAATGAGCGCGAGTGCCAGATCGATCCCCGCGGAAACGCCCGCGGAGGTGTAGACGTTGCCATCGCGCAGGTAGATCGGGACCGGGTCGACCCGCACGCCCGGATAGGCGCGGGCAAGCCGGTCAGCCGCACGCCAATGAGTGCAGGCGGCACGTCCTTCCAGCAGTCCGCTGGATGCCAGCAAGAACGCGCCCGTACAGACCGAGCAGACCCGCCGCGCGCTTGCCGCCAACGCGGTCAACGCGTGGCGCAACGCCGGTTCGTCGCAGGCCGTGTCGACGCCCGGTCCGCCGGGCACCATCAGGGTATCGACCGGCAGCGACAGTTCGCTCCAGGGTTCGGTCAGCACGGCCAGCGGTCCGGTGCCCTTCACCGGGCCACCCATTGTGCTGACGATGCGGACGTCGTAGGCGGGGCCGCGCTCGCCGGCGGCGGTCACGAAGGCCTGCACCGGGCCGGCGAGGTCAATTGCCTGGAAGCCGGGGTAAACCAGCAGGGCGACCACCGGTGACGCCGGCTTCGGCGCAGGCACGGCGGCTGGCAGCGGTTGAGGGCAAGTTGGCAGGGCCATGAGGAAGGGCGCTCCTAGTATGACTGGACGTCGTGTCCGCTGAAGCAAGCGTCGCCACGCGTTCTTGGGAGCTATTCGATGCTGGTGAATTTTGCGTTATTCGAAGGTGTCACACAACTGGACCTGACGGGGCCGTATGAAGTCCTGGTTCGCGCGCCGGGCTTTCAATGCGAGCTGGTCGCCAAGCAGGCCGCACCGGTTCGGTCCGATCGTGGCCTGATGCTGGTGCCGACCACGACCATCGCGCAGGCCTCGCCTTGCGACCTGCTGGTCGTGCCCGGCGGCCCGGGCACCGATGCCGCCCTGGTCGATCCCGAGTGGATCGCGTTCGTGCGTGAGCAGGCCAAGCAGGCGCGTTGGGTGTTCGGCATCTGCACGGGATCGCTGCTGCTCGGCGCGGCGGGTTTGCTGCACGGGCGTCGCGCCTCCGGCCACTGGCTGGCCCGCGATCTGCTGACTCAGTTCGACGCCATCCCGATGGACGACCGCACCACCATCGACGGCAAGTACTTCACGTCCGGTGGCGTGACCGCGGGCATCGACATGGCCTTGCGCGTGGTCGCCAACGTGCTCGACCAGGAGGCGGCCGAGCAGATCCAATTGCAGATCGAGTACGACCCCGAACCTCCTTTCGTTGGCGGCACGCCATTTACCGCTCGGCCGGAGATCATCGCCCGCTGCAGGAGTGCGGGCGCGCAGCGGCGCAGACTGCGCGAGGTCGCCGTACATGAAGCCGCGCAGCGGCTGGCCCTCGAATGGAGCCGGCAATGAACGCCGTGGCCATCCGTCTTCGCCGTGCCGCCGTTGTCGTCGCTGCGATCGCGGGCATGTTCCATGGCGCGGCAGCACGCGCGGAGGCGTACCCGGCTCGGCCGGTGACCATTGTGGTGCCGTATGCAGCCGGAGGACCGATGGACCTCGTGGCCCGCCAACTCGCGGTGGTTCTGAAGGACCGGCTCGGCACCACCGTAGTGGTCGAGAATCAGGGCGGGGCCGGAGGCACGATCGGATCGCAGCGAGTCGCGCGCGCTGCTGCCGACGGCTACACGCTGCTGCTGCATCATGTCGGGCTTGCGACCGTGCCGGCGCTGTATCCGTCGCTGAAGCTCGATCCGCGGCGTGACCTGGTGCCGCTGGCGCTGGTATCGGAAGTGCCGATGATGATCGTCGTCCCATCGGGTTCATCGATAGCGGGAATCGAACACCTCGCATCCAGGAGTCGTGGCGGCCAACTGAACTGGGGAACCGCGGGGCCCGGCTCGGCCTCGTCGCTTTGCATGCGGCTGGTCGGGGCAGCGATGCGCGGCCGCGATACCGAGATCGCCTACAAGGGCACCGGGCCTGCGCTGATCGACCTGATGGCAGGACGCGTCGATGCGATGTGCGATCTGGTCACCAACCTGAAGCCGATGCTCGATAGCGGCAAGGTCGCCGCAATCGCAACGGTGTCGGAACGCCGCAATCCCTTGTTCCCCGCAGTGCCTGCGCTCGTCGAGCAAGGCTTGCCAGTGGCCAGTTTCGCGGTGTGGTACGGGTTGTTCGCCCCGTCCGGCACATCCACGGCGGTCGTGCAGGCATTGCGCCGTGCCAGTGAGGCGGCGGTGGGCGATGCTGCGTACCGCACGGCGCTGGCCGGCGCCGGGGCCACTGTACCGAACGCCGGCGACGCTACGGGGAATCGACTCGGTGAGCGGTTGCTGCAGGACATAGCCCGGTTGCGCCCTTTGCTGACGGCTGCCGCGGAGGGCCGTCAATAGGGAAAACCGGGGACGCCGTCCCGCGAGTCGAGGCGGCAATCGTTGGGCAGCGGCTATCCCAGATCGACCAGGACCTTCCTTCCCTCGACGCGCACCGGATAGCTGCGAATGTTCTCTGTCACCGGCGCGCACACCGCCGCGCCGGTCCGCACATCGAACTTGCCCTGATGCAGCGGACATTCGATCTCGTGTCCATCGAGAAAGCCGTCGCACAGTCGCGCGTGTCCATGCGTGCAGAGATTGTCGGTGGCATAGATTTCGCCATCGACGGCGTAGAGCGCAATCTCGCGTCCGGCCACTTCGACAGCGATCACGTCGTCGTGCGGCACGCTGGAAAGTGGGGCCGCTTCGGTCCAGGTTTCGGTCATCGTTCGCTCCAGGATCAAATCGGATAGATCAGCGAGTTCGGAATCATCTCGCTGTCGAAGATGCAAAGCCGCGAGGCGAAACGCAGGCCGCCCGGCGTGCGCACCACCGTGTCCAGATAGCGGCCGGTGTTCAGCACATCGGTCAGCTGATCGGGCTTGGTGCGCAGCACCGCGTAATTGGCCTCGGACACGATGCGCTCGCCGTCGGCGCTGCGCACCAGCGGTGCGCCGACGATGTGGCGCTGATAGTAGGGATCGTGGAACAGCGTCTCCCGAATGCCGTAAATGCGATCCCGCAGCATGGCCTTGCTTTCGAACGACAGCGTCGCCAGCGGCAGGCCGCGTTCGTGGTTTTCGCGCGGCTGGACCCTGTAGAGGCAGTCGTCGGTGAAGAACTCGGGCCAGCGGTCCCAGTCGCCGTTGTCGACGACGCTGGCGTAGTCGGCGTACAAGGTCAGCAGCGCGTGGTAGTCGGCGAATTCCATCGTCATACCTCCATCACCTTGCGCCAGTAGGCGTACATACCGCGAATCAGCGTCTCGGTGACCATGTGGTCGGTGTTCTCCGCGGTGAGGCCGCCGAGTTCGGCCAGCACGCGGTGCCAGGGCTTCTGCGCGAAGCCTTGCTGCGAGCATTCGATCGCTTCGCCGTCGTCGGCCGAGACGAAGCCGGCGGGGCCGAACAGATTGGCCTGGCGCAGCCGGCGTCGCGTCATGGCTTCATCGTCGTCCTCGAAGCCGAAGTGGGTCCAGACGAAGTCGAACGCATCGGGTCCTCTCGGCTGGATATGCCGCGTCGATACCGAATTGACTTGCTGCTGGAAGATGACGCTGGGGAAAATCGTCATCATCACGGCCGTGGGTTCGCCCCACCAGGGCTCATGCACGATGTCGAGCAAGCGGTCGTCCTGCAAGGCCATCTGGTCCTTGAAGCTTGAGACACCGGAGGTGACCTCGCTTTTTCCGCCCTGTCCGCGTGTGGAAACCATCGCGGCATGACGCCAATGCGGATCCATCACGAGGCGCGCCTTGTTGTCCGCGCGCCAGAGGCCGAAGGTCACGAACCACGTATGCAGCAGTCCCGGATGGTACGGGTCCTTGATGTTCTCCTGCATCAGCTTCCAGTTGCCTGGAATGCGCTGTTTGTTGTAGCCGAGCAGCTTCAACTTGCGCCCGCTGAACAGGCGGTCGAAGTAGCCGAGGATGTCCGGGCCGAGGTAGGTCTCCAGCGATTCAACGTCGTGATCGAACGACGCGAATACCACGCCCCCGCGCGTGGCCACCTTCAATTTGGTCAGGCCGTGTTGCTCCGGCCGGAAGTCGGCGGGCATGCCCCCATTGATCTTGCCGTCCTGCTTGACGCCGCGACGAAACGGCACGCCCTGCAGATTCCCTTTCAGGTCGTAGTTCCACTGGTGATACGGGCAGTGGAAGTCCTTGCGGTTGCCGCTGCGCTCGCGGCAGAACTTCATGCCGCGATGCGCGCAGACGTTTTCGACTACGTTGATATCGCCGTCCGCATCGCGTATCACGATGACGGAGCGCTCCCCAATCGCGCTGCGCTTGAAATCGCCGGGATTCGGTATCTCGGCTTCGAGGGCGACGTAGTTCCAATGACCGCGATAGAAGCAGCGCTCCAGTTCCCGCTGGTAGAGCTGCTGGTCGGTATAGACGCGGAACGGGATGCGGCTGATGCCGTCGTCGGGCCATATCGGCTCGATGCACGGGGCGTTGATATCCATGCTTGGTCTCCTTGCATTTTTGATCCGATTTCCCGGTATCTTTTCGGATGCCGTCCAATCGTCAAGCGCCTGATGCGTAGAAGGCATCGGCGTAGATGTGGTCCGGCCGAATGCCGCGATCGCGCAGCAGTTCCGTCGCCGCTTCGACCATCGGCGGCGCGCCGCACAGGTACGCCCGCCAGCCGGTCAGATCGCCGTAGTCCTGCTCGACCGCCTCCGTAACGAGCCCGGTACGCAGATCGCGGTCGCTGCCCGGCAAAGTCGACACCACATCGATGCGCAGGCGAGGATGCCGCTGGGCAAGCTCGTTCAACCAATCGAGTCCGTAGGCATCGCGCGGCGATCGAATGCCGAAGTACAAATGGATCGGGTTGGTCAGCCCGGCCGCAATGGCGCCGCGCACAATGGCGAGCACCGGCGCGAGACCTGTCCCTCCGGCAATGCAAAGAATCGGGTCGTCATTGCGCGTGCGCAGATACGAGGTGCCAAGCGGCCCGCTGACGCGAACGGTGTCGCCCACCTTCAGCCGATCGCAGATATATCTGGTGACGCGACCGTCCGGAACCATGCGCACATGGAATTCCAGTTCGCCTTCACCCGGCAGCCGCGCCATCGAATAGGGGCGGATATGGTCCGGCGTGAACTGCAGCATCGCGTATTGGCCCGGGGAGAACGACAGCGGCTTGGCCGGTGCGAGCCGGATCAGCTTGATGTCGTGCGTCAGGTCTACGAGCGCCGTCACCGTGCTCTTCAGGATGCGAGCGGGGTGGACAACCACCTCATCCGGCTCAGGGATCTCGATGGTGCAGGGGCCCATTACCACGGATTGGCAGGCCAGCAGAGGGCGATGGTCTTGCTTGTCGATGCCGCCGTTGTTGGTATTGCCATCGACGGCGTGACGCACATCGCCCTCGATCAGCCGACAGCGGCAGGTGCCGCAGCGACCCGCCATGCAGCTGTACGAAATTGGCACGCCATGCTGCTGGAGGGCGGTCAGCAAATTCTCGCCCTGCGGCACATCGAGACGCTGTCCGTGGGGAAGGACGCGCACTTCCATATCGTCTCCGGTTTGTCGTTGTTGTTGTCGTTCTCGTACTGTCCGGCGCTCATCATCGGATATCGTCGCTGATAAACCAATAGAATCCGGCTTATATGACCCATTCACCAAAGTGATAATGAAAAGGGGGAGACATGCGGCTGCAAGACGTCGATCTGAATCTGCTCGTCGTGCTCGAGCACCTGCTGCGATTGCGTACGGTATCGGGCACCGCGCGCGAACTGGGCCTGACGCAACCGGCCGTCAGCAATGCGCTCGCGCGACTGCGGCGAATCTTCGACGACCAGTTGTTCGTACGCAGCGCCAAGGGGATGCTGCCGACGCCAGTGGCTGAGGATCTTGCCGAACCGGTCGCCTATGCACTGGACGCGTTGCAGTCGGCCTTGAACCGCAAGGTCGCCTTCGATCCGCTGCGCAGCGATCGCCGATTCCAGCTGGCAATGACCGATATCGGCGAAGTGCATTTCATCCCCAGGCTGATGAGCGCATTGCGGGAGCGCGCACCCGGCGTGTCGATCGCGACCGTGCGCAATACCGCGATCAACCTGGCAGAGGCAATGAGCTTGGGGCAGGTCGATCTCGCGTTGGGCCACCTGCCCGAGCTGCCATCGGAGTTCTACCAGCGCCGGCTGTTTCGCCAGCGCTATGTCTGCATGTTCCGTGCGGGCCATGCGCTGGACAAACGCACCGTGCGGCTACAGGACTTCGAGCGTGCCGATCATGTGGTGGTAACGGCCGCAGGCACTGGCCACGCGCGCGTCGATGAAATCCTGGCCAAGCTCGGAGTACGACGCAACATCCGCCTGCGCGTACCGCACTTCGTCGCACTGGCCGATATCGTCGCCACCACGGACCTGGTGGCCACCGTCACCGAGAAGTTCGCAGAGCGCAGCGCGGCATATTTCGGTCTCAAATCGATCAGCCATCCGGTCGATCTCCCGGATATCCAGATCAATCTGTTCTGGCATGGACGCTATCACCGCGATCCCGGCAATCAGTGGTTGCGGGATTTGATTTTTGAGTTGTTTGCGGAGGGGTGAGGCGGCGTGCCGACTGTCGGTCCAATGGGCAGGCCGCTGAATGGAACTCGTCCCCACTTCGGTAGGGATCAATTTCATATCCAATGGACCGTTAATCAACCGGTGACAACGCGATCTGCCGGTTGGATGTGCGTAGGCAGCGAATCAATAAAACAGACCCGCCAGTTCCGCTGCGCACTTGTATAACGCCGATGTTGCGTAATCCCACTCATTGGGGGTGTCGCCTTCCGGTGCCTTGCGCGACCATTCCGCGCTTGCTTGTTACCCACGCTGTTCTTCCCGTATTCCCCTGCTTGGGTTCTACGTCGCGGCGTGTGTCAATAGGAATGCGCAGATAGTAAGAAACTTTATTAACTGAGTTAAAAAATACTAAATTCGTCGTTTAATTAGAAATCGAGAAATTCCTCTAATTCGACGGAAGTCCTAAAGAATCAATCTTTGACATTTGGCCTGCGAGTTCCTCGCTATAGTGCGCCAGCCAATCTCTTCCGCATCGTCATCTCCATGAACCGCCGCTGCTATCGCCTCGTCTTCAATCAACATCGCCGCATGCTGATGGCGGTCGAGGAGTCTGCCGCCGGCATGGGCAAGGGACGCCACGGCGCATCGCGCGCGGAACGCGCCACGGCTAATGGCGGGACGCATCAGGTCGTCGCGCGCTTCGGGTTGCCCGCGGTGACATTGGCGGCGTGGCTTGTTTGGGGACTGCCGGTGCATGTCCGGGCGCAGGTGGTGGCGGATCCTAACGCCGGTGCTCACCGGCCCACGGTCGTACAGACCGCCAATGGCCTGAATCAGGTCAATATCACTCGCCCATCCGCGGCAGGGGTGTCGACCAATGCGTTCACGCAGTTCGATGTTCCCCGTGCGGGGGTCATCCTGAACAACTCGCCGGAGATCATTGCGACGCAGCAGGCCGGCTATATCAACGGCAACCCGAACCTGTTGCCCGGCGGGTCCGCGCGCATCATCGTCAATCAGGTCACCAGCGCGTTGCCCAGCCAGTTGCGCGGATACCTGGAAGTCGCGGGTCCACGCAGCGAGGTCATCGTCGCCAATCCAAACGGCATCCTGGTGGATGGCGCAGGATTCATCAATACCAGTCGAGCCACGTTGACCACCGGAGTGCCGATGTTTGGGGGTAGCGGTAGCCTGGATGCGTATCGGGTTACCGGCGGGCAGATCAGCATCGATGGCGCCGGCCTGAATGCCGCCAACGTCGACCAGGTTGATCTGATCGCGCGCGCGGTGAGGACGAACGCAGCGCTCTACGCCAATCAGTTGAACATCGTCGCCGGCGCAAATCGCGTGGAACGCGGAACGTTGGCGACGACGCGCATCGAAGGCGTCGGCGGGGCGACCGCGCTTGGCATCGACGTCAGCCAGCTGGGCGGCATGTATGCCAACAAGATCCTTCTGGCGTCCACCGAACTGGGGGTCGGCGTTTCCAACCGAGGCGTCGTGGCGGCGCAGGCCGGCGAGCTGACGCTGACGACCGAAGGCCGACTGGTATTGGGAGGACAAACGAACGCGGGCGGTAGTCTTGTCGCCCGAGCGCGCGACGGGATCGATAACAGCGGCACCACTTATGGTGCTGGCGCCGTGTCGATGGAGACTGGCGGCGCATTGTCGAACAGTGGAATGCTGGCGGCGCGGCAAGGACTCGCCGTCAATGCCGGCGGTGTATCTTCCAGCGGCACGCTCGGCGCTGGCGTCGGCAGCAATGGATCCGTGGGGACGGACGGTGACCTGACTATCGTGTCGACCGGCGCGCTATCTGCGACGGGCCGAAATGTGGCTGGCGGCAGTGTCACGCTGCAAGGTAGCGCCTTGAATCTGGCCGGCAGTCAGACGGCCGGCAATCGTAACGTGAACCTGACCGCAGCCGGTGGCAATCTCGATCTTGCCGGCGCGGCGACAAGCGCCGGCGGTCGTATCGACGTCCAGGCGCAAGGTGCCCTGATCAACGATCGCGGCCGACTATCGAGCGGGAATGCCGTCACGGTGACCGCCGGCGCAGTATCGAATGAGTCCGGTCAGATTCTGGCGCAAGGGCCGATGATCATCCGGTCCAATGGAGCAACCAATAACACCCAAGGGGCGCTGCAATCCGCTGGTGCTCTGACAATCTCTACTGCGAACTCGCTCGATAACGCCGCAGGCCGGATTGTCTCCGTCAACGGCGATGGCTTGTCGATCGATGCCGGCACAATCGTCAATGCCGGCGGCAACACCGCGACCGGCGAAGAAGGGGGCGTGATCGGAAGCAACGGCAACGTTCGCCTTGCCGCCCAGTCGCTGGGCAACCATGGCCGGATCGAAGCAAGCGGTGACGCCAGCCTTGTCGCCGGTTCGCTGAGTAACGACAGCGGAAGCATAGCGGCGGGCGGCGAATTGACCGCCGATGTCACCGGCTCGCTGACGAACCGTGGCGGCAAGCTGGTAGCGGCGACCGCGACCGTCTTGGCGAATGCGTTGGATAACTCGGCCGGTCGCATCGAGGCGGCCCATGTAGCGATTGAGACAAAGGGTCACCTTGCCAATCGTGGCGGCGTCATCAGCCAGTACGGGCAGGGCGACACCAGGGTTGCCGCGGGTGGGGTGCTGGACAACAGCGGCGGGACCTTCGCGACAAACGGTCAGAACCTGACTGTGACAGCCGGTGCCGTCGACAACAGCGGCGGCAAGATCGAGCAAGCTGGTACGGGCGCGCTGATGTTGTCCAGTGCGGGCCTGGTCCGAAATGAACAAGGCACGATTCAGACCAATGGATCTCTGCTGACGCAGGCGGGCGCGATCGGCAATCGGACTGGCACGCTGTACGGGCAAGCCGGTCTCGTACTGCGCAGCAATGCAGATATCGACAACACCGGCGGCGACATCCAGACTGCGGGAGATTTGACGGTCTCCGGAAGCGGTACGCTGAGCAATGCCAATGGCATGTTGGCCGCAAACGGCATGCACAGCGCGATGGCGGTGTCCGCGAACTGCATCGACAACAGCGCTGGCCGACTGGTCAATGCCGGCGACGGCGCCACGGCGGTGACGTCGAACGGCGATCTCGGCAACAACGGCGGGGTGCTCGGCGGCAACGGCGACACGACGATCGTTGCGCAGAGCCTCGCCAATGCCTCTGGAGGCAAACTCACATCGGCAGGTGCGCTCGCCCTCGAGGTCGCACGAAATCTGGACAACCGGGGCGGCACGCTGTATGGGCAGACGCGGCTGCGGATTTCCAGCGGTCGGGACTTGGACAACCGTGGTGGCAACACGCAAACCGCCGGCGACCTTTCCGTCGCGGCGGGTGGTGCGCTGGTGAACGCGGCCGGCACGCTGGTCACCAACGGCTCGCGCAGCACCATGCTGGTGTCAGCGGATCGTCTCGACAATAGTGGCGGCAAGCTGACCAACGCCGGCGATGGCGCCACGACGTTGACCGTCGCGGGATTGCTGGGCAACGCCGCCGGTGTGCTCGGCGGCAATGGCGATACTTCTGTTGCTGCACAAGGGCTCGTCAATACGTCGGGCGCCAGCCTGGTGGCAGGTCGAACGATGACGCTGGACGTCGATGAGAACGTCGACAATCGCGGCGGCTCGATATACGGGCAGACCGGCCTCAGTGTCAGCAACGGTGGCGTCTTCGACAACACCGGCGGCGATGTGGAAACCAATGGAAAGCTCGTTGTCGCGGTTGGCGGTGCATTGAACAATACGGATGGCACGCTGGCGGCAAACGGGGCCCACGGTGCCATGGCAGTATCGGCTTCGAGCATCGACAATAGCCGCGGCAAACTTGCCAATGCAGGCGACAGCACGACCACCGTGACGGCGACAGGTACGTTGACCAACGGTCGCGGCGTACTGGGCGGCAATGGCGACACCACCATCGCGGCGCGTGAACTGGTCAATACCGATAACGGCAGCGTCATCGCCGCCCGTGATCTGAAACTGGAGATCAAACAGTCGCTGAACAATCGTGGTGGAGCTCTGTTCGGGCAGACTGGCCTGACCCTGAGCACGGGTGCTGGCATCGACAATGCCGCGGGCGATATTGAGACTAGCGGCGACCTCGCCATCACCGCACTCGGTGCAATCAGCAACGTCGGCGGTACGCTCGCCGCCAATGGTCAGCACAGCGCCATGACCGTGTCTGCGGCCGGTATCGACAATAGCGGTGGGAAGCTTGTCAATGCAGGTGATGGAGCGACGGAGGTCACTTCCGTCGGCGCGCTGACAAACACGGCAGGGGTGCTTGGAGGGAACGGCAATACCACCGTGACCGCGAATGGCCTGATCAATACGTCGGGCGGCAGCGTCGTCGCAGGACAGGGCCTGGCCTTGCATGTCGCCCAGAATGTCAATAACAGCGGCGGTACGCTCTATGGCCAGACGGGTTTGGTCGCATCAAGCGGTGCGGGCTTCGACAACAGCCACGGCGATATACAGACTACGGGCGACATGACGCTGTCGGCGGGCGGCGCGCTGTCGAACGCGGGCGGCACCCTTTCCGCCAATGGACAACACGGCGCCATGTCGGTATCCGCAGCATCCGTGGACAACAACGCCGGACGGGTGGTCAACGCGGGCGACGGTACAACGAACGTCAATACCGCCGGTGTCATCTCCAATTACGCAGGGGTGCTTGGCGGGAATGGCAACACCACGATAGCCGCGCAAGACCTCGTCAATACCGGTGGCGGCAATGTGACCGCGGGCCGTGATCTCGCGCTTCACGTCGCGCGTACCGTCGACAATCGCGGGGGAACCGTCTACGGCGGCACTGCGCTGTCGTTGTCGCAGGCAAGCGCTTCCCTTGACAACCAGGGTGGCACATTGCTGGGCGGGCAGGATGTCATCGTCAAGGTTGCTTCGGTAGGTAATGCCGGCGGTATTGTTCGTGCCAATCGTGATATCGGTGTCGAAGGCGCCGTTGGCGGCAGCGGCGAAATGACGGCAGGCCGCAATCTGACGCTGGCCGTGACGGGCGACTACCTGAACGATGCGGCCAACAAGCTGAAGGCAGATGGCGAACTTCGTCTATCCAGCACAGGCACGCTGACCAACACCGGCACACTCGCTGCCGCCGGCAATCTCTCGGTGACGGGCACGAATGTCGTGAACGGCGCTGACGCTGTCCTCACAGGTGCATCCACCACCGTCAATGCGGGCAATGCGATAGCGAACGCGGGCCGCATTGATGGCGACACCGTGCATACCACCAGCGCCTCGCTCGACAATACCGGCACGATCATCGGCTATACGGTGCAGGTCCAGGCAGGCGACATCCTCAACAACGGACCCGCCGCGATCATCGCGGCCGCGCAGGACCTCAGGCTCTACGCCGGCAATTCGGTATCGAACCTGGACGGCGCGACGATCTATAGCGCAGGCAACCTGCAGATCGGTCGCGATGGCACGCGCGACGGTAGCGGGATGCTCGCAAACCAGACCGGATCGCTGCTGAATCGGTCGGCCACGATTGAGGCGGATGGAGATGTGGATATTGCCGCGCGGTCGGTGACGAATTCGCGTACAAGCGTGGTGACGGAGGCGGGCACGCCGACGTCTACGACTCAGACGCTCAAGGCATGGCTGGCTGGCTTGCCAGACTTCGAGTTGACGGGGCACCAGAGCATTACCTTCCCACAATGGCGATGGCCTGGTGGCGCCGCAAAGATCAGCGCGGCAATGATGCAGGCGCTGCGGAACCCGATCACGATTGAAGTACCGAAAGCCGATGTCACGAACGTTGATACGGCCAACAAGACCCTTTCATTTACGAAGGCACCGATCGAGGAGTTCTACAACAGGGCGCCCAAGATTTGCGACGACAATAACTGCCAGCCTTGGGAAGAGGTTCTGACGCGGCCGCTCACAACTCAATCGACACAGCATTACGAGTCTATCGAAGACACAGGCGCCAGCTACAAGATAACGTTCTGGCCGGACTACGACCCCGCTCGCCATATTCGACCCGATCAAGTTCGGATTCGCTTCGACCTCGGAGTCGACAATCACGACTACAGCGAGATCGAGCGAACCACCACGACCTCGGTCAGTACGGATCGCCTCGTCAGCGCGACCGCAGCTGGCATTGTCCGAGCACAAGGCGCCATCCGCATCAATAGCGATGGCGGCGCCATCCTGAACCAGTCGTCCACGATGGCAGCCGGCGGCGATCTGGTCCGCCGCGCCATCGGTGGCTCCGTCGGCGACATCGGCACGGCGCTGCAGCAAACCACCACCACGACCGACACCTCGACCTTCTACTGGCATCAGAAGTCGGGCGGCAATAGCGACACCAAGGTGGTGCCCTATCCGACCATTCCCGTCGCTTCCACAACGGTCATGGCGCTCCCGGCGATTGCATCGTCCAACCAGTCGGTGCAGACGACGGCCCGCGATGTATCGGTGACAACGGTGGATCGTGTGGGCAACACAGTGACCGGTAGTGGTGTCGCCGGAGCCGGGAAGACGAACGGTGGTGTTTCGGGTGGAAACGCGACCGCTGGCAGCGTCACCGGCGGTGATACGACGGCCGGCGGTGTCACCGGCGGGAACATGAGTGGCGGCAATGTCAGTGGTGGCGGAGCAGCCGGAGCCCAGGTTGGCGGTGTATCCGGTCAAGCGGTCCGTCCGCAGACGGTTGGTACGGCGCAGGGCGGTCTCCCCAACCTGACGCTTCCGACGAACGGATTGTTCCGGATTCAGCCCGCACCCAATGCAACTTACCTCGTTGCCACTGACCCTCGCTTCACCCAGTACAAGTCCTTCATCTCCAGCGACTACATGCTGGGCGAACTCGGGCTGGACCCTCACAAGGTGCAGAAGCGGCTTGGCGACGGCTTCTACGAAGAGAAGCTGATACGCGACCAGGTGACACAGCTCACTGGCCGCACCTTCCTGGCTGGTTATTCCGACCAGATGGAAGAGTACAAGTCGCTGATGAACAATGGCGTCGCTTACGCGAAAGCATTCGGGCTGACGCCGGGGATTGGGCTGTCCGACGAACAGATGCAGCAGCTGACGACGGACATGGTCTGGCTCGTTTCCCAGGACGTGACGCTATCCGATGGGACCACCCAATCGGTGTTGGTGCCAAAGCTCTATCTGGCGCAAGCCAATACGGTCAATCTGAACGACACCGGCGCCTTGGTGACCGGCAAAACCGTTTCCATCGACGCCAGCGGCAATGCCGACAATAGCGGACGCATCGTCGGCGACGTCGCAACCCAGGTCCTTGGCAATAACATCGTCAACCGCGGCACCATCGGTGGTGCCGGCAGCAACACCGTAGTCCAGGCGGCGCTCGACGTTCTGAACAAGGGCGGAACCATCACGGGCAAGGACGTCGTAGTTAGCGCGGGCCGCGACGTGGTCAATGAAACGCACGCCATCACGGCCTTGCGGACGCTTTCCAACGGCTACAGCGCCGGCGGCACCGGCATCGGGTCCGTTGCTTCCATCTCGGCCAGCGGCACGACCGCCGTACTGGCGGGGCGCGACATCAATATGAGCGGCGGCCGCGTGGACGCAGGCGAGAATGCGCTGCTTGCAGCCGGCCGGGACCTGAACATCGGAACCGTAGCGCTTGGCACCACCCAGGACGCCGTGTCGCGCGGCGGACAGAGCTACAGCCACGATCAGGTCGTGACGAACGCCGGAAGCACGCTTCACGCAGGGGAAAATCTTGTTGCGGTCGCAGGACGCGATGCCACGCTCAGTGGTTCAGAGATTCAGGCAGGCGGCAATGCGTCGCTGCTCGCCGGACGCGATACGACGGTGACCGCGGTGATGGACACTCACACGCATAGCGAAGGATCGCTGGGCGGCAAGGGCGCGCAATATACGCAGTCCTCGTATGACGAGACTGCGCGGGGAAGCACCGTGCAGGCAGGTGGCAATGCCACCTTGGCGGCTGGGCAATCCGCGCTCGCCTCCGCGATGCTGCAGAGCAATGGCATCTCGCCGATCCTCGATACCAACAACGAAACCAGCAGCGGCAATCTTTCGGTGCTCGGATCCAGCGTAACGACGGGTGGTGAGTCTGGCGGTGGTGGTGTGGCACAACTGATCGCCACCGGCGACGTGACCGTCGGCACGGTCAATGAGACGCATCATTCGGATAGTTGGTCCGAAAGCAAGAAGTCCGGTTTCCTTTCCAAATCGAAGACCACGAAAGAGAGCAGCCAGCGCGACAGCATTGCGGTTGGCTCGATAGTGTCTGCAGATAGCGTAGAGGGCAGCGCCGGCCGCGATATGGTCATTAACGGTTCTACCGTCGCGGCGACAAACGACGTGACGCTGAACGCGGGCCGGGATCTGTCGATCACAAGTGCCGAGAGCACCAGTTCCAGCTACAACTTCGAGCACACTACCAAGTCGGGCTTTGGCGCTACCGGCTCCGGCCTGTCCTATGGCAAGCGCGATCAAAAGGACACGATCAATCAAAGCTCGGTGACGCAGACCGGTAGCCTGGTGGGCAGTACGGACGGGAGCGTCCAGATGTCCGCAGGCAATACGTTGAAGGTCAGCGGCAGCGAACTGATCGCCGCGAAGGACATTTCCGGGATCGCGGCCGACGTCACCATCGAGGCGGCCAAGGGAACTCGGCATCATGATGAAACCCATGAGGTGAAACAAAGTGGTTTCACCCTTGGCGTTTCGGGCGGGGCAATCGGGTCGGCAATCAGCGCGGGCCAGAAAATCAACTCGGCGAGCCAGAGCAAGGATGGTCGCGCCTCGGCGTTATGGGGAATCGCGGCCGCACGCGATGTGTTTGATGCGGGCAGTGTTCTTCCGGCCGGAAAGAACCCGACCGAAGGGGCGGCGATTACGCTTTCCTGGGGTAAAAGCCATAGCAAGCAAACGTTCACTGAGGACAGCACGACCCATACCGGCTCCAGCGTGACCGCAGGCGGCAATACAACGTTCGTCGCGACAGGCGTGGACGCTAGCGGCAATCGCACCGCCGGGAATATCAACATTGTCGGTTCGGACGTATCTGCCACCAATGTCGCGTTGGGTGCAAAGAACGAAGTCAACATCGTGTCGGCGACCGACACGGCGGAGAGCCACAGCACCAACAAGTCGAGCAGCGGCAGCATTGGCATTTCCTACGGCGCGCAGGGATTCGGCGTGTCAGCGTCCGCCTCGAAGGCCAAGGGAAATTCGGACAGCGTTAGCACAACACAGGTCAACAGCCACATCAGCGGTACCGATTCCGTCGCGATCGTATCCGGCGGCGATACCAATATCCTGGGTGGCGTCGTCACCGGCGGTAAGGTTGCGGCCAATGTTGGCGGCGACCTGAACCTGCAAAGCCGTCAGGACACCGAGGAGGTCCACGCCCGGCAGGAAAGCAAGGGCGGTGGCTTCAGCATTAGCCAGGGCGGTGGGTCAGCCAGTTTCTCGGCGTCCAAGGGCAAGGCTGACGGTAGCTACGCCAATGTCACCGAACAAACAGCCATTCGGGCTGGTGACGGCGGGTTCGATATCACGGTCAAGGGCAACACGGATCTTGATGGTGCGGTGATCTCCAGTACGGCGACTGCTGACAAGAACAGCTTGACCACTGGAACGCTGTCGTGGAACGACGTACGCAACCACTCGGACTTCAGCGCTACGTCTTTCGGACTCTCGGCCGGTGGCGCTTTCGGAGGCCCGGTGGGTCAAAGCAAGAGCGGTCCGACGTCGGGGAAAAACACCGGTGGCATCAGCCCAATGATCCCGCAGAGTGACAGCGGCAGCCAGGAAGGTCTCGCAAAAGCCGGGGTTTCCGCCGGGACCATTACGATTACCGATACGGCGAATCAGAAGCAGGACGTCGCGACGCTGAATCGGGATACCGCTTCCACGAACTCGACAGTGGGCAAGAACCCGGATTTGGCCAATGTATTGAGCGAGCAGGCCGACATGATGGCCGCCGCACAGGCGGCCGGTGAAGCCGTAGCGCGCACGGTAGGCGATATCGCGAACAGCAAGCAGAAGGACGCGCAGCTCGCCCTGAAGAAGGCTGAACAGGCTTACCAAGAGGATCCTAGCGATGCCAATCGCGCCGCCATCGCCGAAGCGCAAGCCGCCGTTGACGGTTGGAAAGAGGGCGGGCAGTATCGGGCGGCGTTGCATTCGGCCGGTGGTGCCTTGATCGCCGGGATCGGAGGCGGCAGTGCATTGGCGGGTGCGGCCGGAGCGGGGTTGTCATCGTTGGCGGCGCCGAAGCTCGCCGAACTTGGAAACACTGTGGCCGGCAGTATCGGAACGGGTAATGCCGATCTGAATGAAGCGCTGGGCAATCTGGCTGCCAACATTGCTTCCGGAGGTTTGGGGGCCGCCGTGGGAGGCGGAACGGGTGCCGCGACCGGCGCGAATGTGGATCGGTTTAACCGGCAATTGCACCCTAGCGAATACGAATTTGCGAAGAAAAACGCAAGGGTGGTGGCGGAAAAGCTTGGGATTTCGATCGAAGAGGCTGAGGGAAGAATCGTTGCTGAGATCCTTCGTAATTCCGATAAGCAAACTGCCGAAGACACTGGCGGGAAGCACGATTACGAAGTGAGAAGTGTTATTGGCTGCAACAATCTCAATTGCGATGGATATAAGAACGACAAGAGTTATGCAGATCATGGCTATAACAGCCAATATATTTCTCTATATGAAGAATCGTACAGGTACGGGCAACAGCAGATTGGCGCCGGAATGAGCAGCGCTCAGCTCAGAGAGAAAAATCTGATATACGAGCGTTTTGGTAAGGGGGCGCTCGCTATCACCGCATGTGCAATTTCTGGCGGAACGGCATGCCAAGCGGCCGCATCTGGGTTCGGCATGGGAGCCGCTACAAGTTACATTACGAATCGTCCGTTCACTACGGCAGAAGCCTTCGGGAGTGCATTGGGCGGCTTCGTTGGGGCAGCGTACGGTGCGAATCTGAATTCCTGGGCTGGAGAGCTTGGCACCTGGTATGAGAAGCTAGTATTGGGGGGCGCGAAGATCGCGCCAGTTTTTGCTGGTAAGCAAACGGCTATTCCAATCGGAAACGCTACAGCCCTAGGTGGAGCAGTAGACCCCCTTTTCGATCCGGGCACTAACCCTTGGTGGGGCTTGAGAAATACGATAGAGAACATTAAGGAACAGAATAGATGAGTCTCGAGATCGGTGTGATTTTGATTTGTGTCGCTTCAATGTTTGTAACGTGGCTCGCCTTCGGTAGGAGATTGAAGGGCACAAAATCGGCGAGATTAATGTATTGGCTTAAATCCAGTTTATTTATGGCCTTGTCTATTTTTGTGTGGATTTTATATAAAGAGCCGGAAATAGGTTTTGTGCGAGCCGTTGCGATTGCGGCGGCGCTGGGTGGCTTTGTAAGCTTGGTTAGCTCGCAATGGATATTTTTGTTTCCGTAGCATTCCGTTGCTATGGGTAGCGGTTAAGTAAGGATTTCTGCGATTGGGCATGCAGCATGATCGGTCGCCCTGTGCTGGGATAAGTCTCCTGCACGGTTCTGCGTGCTTTCTCCTCTGTGCGGCAGAAAGCAAAAAATAGTCATATCTCGTTCGTGGCCGCATGGTTAGCGAACCGCCCTTTTTTTCGGGAGTGGGGCAGAGCGTCTCGCGGCGTCTCGAAGGCGGAATCCGCACGAGATCGTCACTGGCACTGCCATGAAGAAGCATGAAATTGCAGAAGAAGCTCGCTGCTCTTGCGCGTTGGCTATGCGCCGGGGGTGCCTTGGTTTTAGGTCAGGTTTGTCAAGGCCAAGTTCCGGCCGTCGGCTCCGTACAGTCAGCCGCGCAAGCCGCGATCGAGCAAGAGCAACGCATCCGTCAACAACAGGAAGCACGTGAACGAGCGCAGACGGTTGATTCTCCAGGGGTACGCGCCGCCGTGGCAGCGCAAACGGAATTTCCGACGCTGTCCGCGGAGACACCCTGCTTCCGCATCGAAACCTTCGTTCTCGACGTTCCCGCCGATCTGCCGGCAGCTGTACGCGAACAGGGCGCTTCAGAGCTGCCGCAGGACCCCTTTGCATTCGCGCGTGCATGGCTGGACCACTACCAGGGCAGTTGTATTGGCAAGCATGGTGTCGACTTGCTGGTCAAAGGCGTCTCGCAAGCCGTCCTCGACCGCGGTTACGTGACCAGCCGTGTGCTGGTGCCGGAGCAGGACCTGAGCACCGGCGCGCTCCGTTTGATGTTGATACCCGGAGTCATTGGCGAACTGCGCTTTGCCGAGCCAGAGCTATGGGGTACGTGGAGGAGCGCGTTTCCAACTCGTGGCGGCAATCTCCTGAATTTGCGCGATCTCGAACAAGGGCTCGAGCAGATGAAGCGCGTCGCGAGCCAGGACGTCGATATGCAGGTCGTGCCGACCGCAACGCCTGGAGTCAGTGATGTCGTTATCGCGGTCAAGCGAAGCAAACGTTGGACGGTGGTCGCGTCCGTCGACGACTCGGGCAGCCGTTCGACCGGCAAGCGACAAAGCAATGTCAGCCTCGCCATCGACAACCCGTTGGGCCTGAACGATCTGTTCAACGTGGGCTATTCCCATGATCTCGAATTCGGCGACAAGGCTCGTGGCACCAAAGGTTGGAATGGCTTTTATTCCGTACCGTGGGGCTATTGGACCGCGACACTGTCTGCCTACGGTAGCGACTATTTTCAACAGGTCGCCGGCGTCAATCAGACGTTCGTGTTCAGTGGCGAGTCCCAGAACGTGGACCTCAAGCTGCATCGGGTGATTCGCCGCTCGCAGAACGACGTGTTGGGTCTGCAATGGCGGTTAACGCGCCGCTTTGGCAAAAGCTACATCGAAGACACCGAGATCGCGCAACAACGGCGCAACAACACCGTGGCGGAATTCGGCATCACCGACCGGCACTACTTTGGCGCTGCACAACTGGACGCCAGCCTTCTGTATCGGCAAGGTGTTGGCGGCTTCGGATCGCAAGCCGACACGCTGGCGGCGCAAGGCGGACCGACCTGGCAGTTCAAGATGGCGGTGGCCGATATCAACCTTTCCGTGCCGTTCAAGCTGGGTCAGCAGTCGATGCGGTATGTGACCACATTCCGTGGTCAGTTCACCAACGACCGCTTGTACTTCGTCGATGCCATTACGATTGGCAGCCGCTATACCGTGCGCGGTTTTGATGGAGAGAACTTGCTGGCGGGCGATCGTGGCTTCTATTGGCGCAACGAGCTGCAGCTTCCGGTCGCGAATACTGGGCAGGCACTCTATGCGGGACTGGACTACGGTCGCGTATTCGGGCCTTCGACTGCCGCATTGGTCGGCACTCAACTTGCGGGCGCCGTACTCGGATTGCGCGGCGGCGTAGGAACCGGATTGGGAGCGTTCTCCTACGACGTGTTCGTCGGTACGCCCGTGTACAAGCCAACGGCTTTCCATACGGCCGGCGTCACCGGCGGGTTTCAATTGGTGTATCAGTACTAGACACCGCTTTCCAATCCGACAATCCTGTTTCCATTCCACAGTTCCATCATGAAAAGCAACCACGCCAAGCGGATCGGCTCATTTGTCTTGACTGTCAGCGGAGCGCTTCTCCTGACTTCGTGTTCCCTGATACCCCAGCCGAAACGATACCTGTCCGAAAAGGCCGTTGACTACAATCGGGCCGATTCGGCGCGGGTTCGGTTTTACGTGGAGGCGGGAGTTTCTGCCTCATATCGCGCCGAATCGACATGCTACTCGGGATGGTATGAGGAGGACAGCAAGCGCGTGGCCGTTACCGGCACAGGACTCTTTGACAGCTGGAAGTATTCGTCACACAGTACGACGATTGGGATGCCGCAAAGCCCGCGTCCCTGGATGCGTTTCGAAGGACTCGTTTTCAAATCTGCGATCAACGAATATGTCGTAAAGGGCGCGAAGCCGCTCACGATCTCCATGTCGGAAACGTCGCAGAATTGGCGGTGCGATCCGCCTTCCGTATCGTTCGTGCCAGAGCCTGGCAAAGACTATGACGTCTTCATGTCGACCCAATATAGACGGTGCTGGATCGATATCCGCGAGATCGACGCCGAGGGCAAGGATGTTCCAATCAAGCCGAACGAGGCATCGCGCTGCAGCGCCAGTTCCTGAGCCCGTTGTCCGATGATCGATCCCGCTTTCCCCAAAATCCTGATCATCACCGGCCTGATGGCCGCCGGCAAATCGTCGGTCGCGCAGGCCATCGCGGAACGCCTGCCAAAGTCCGTCCACCTGCGTGGCGACACATTCCGCAAGATGATCGTGAACGGACAAGCGGAAGTGACACCGGAACTCTCTCCAGAGGCGCTGCAACAACTCTCGCTGCGCTACCGAATCGCCTGCGACGCATGTGAGGCCTATGCCGACGCGGGCTTTACCGTGATCTATCAGGACGTGATACTTGGCGAGTATCTGAACGAGGTTTTCACGAGGCTGTCCCGCTGGTCGCCGGGTGTACTAGTGCTGAGCCCTTCGTTGGATGTGGTCGCGCGGCGCGATGCCGAGCGGCGCAAGACGGCGTATGCCGGCGATTGGACGCCGGCCTCGCTGGCCGCGGGGCTTCAACATACACCGCGTATCGGCTTGTGGCTCGACACCTCGGCCATGACGGTGGAGCAGACGGCCGACTTCGTATTGGGGCACGCCGCGGAAACCACCGCAGGAAAGCGTTAGGACGCGAGCGTTACCGCCGTCATCCGGATCTCGCCATAACTGTCGTTTGCCATCGCACGGGAGAGACGCGTGCCTTGCGGACCAACCGCTTACAGGAACCCTCGCCACTCCGTTGCCGGCAGGGTTGTCGTATATCGGAGAATCTGTCTCCCTTCGCCATCGTGTATGTGCGTTTTGTGCCGGGACCAGGAACGGTCAGTCGCTCTGCTTGAATGACGGCTTGCGACCCATTGCGGTCAATGGGGGAAAACGGTTTGCTATGACCGCTCACGAGTCGCAAGTAGCCATACGGAGGCCACGACCACACGTGGTTATGCCCCAAGTTCAAGGCCACTACCCATCAGGGGAACCGAGCGGTGCGGAGGCTCGGCAGGCGCGCTGTTTGAAAACGAGTGCTCGGCTTTCTTTTCACTACGGTCAACTTCTTGTTATTCGCTTGTAGGCTTACGTGCAGCTCGGAATGTGGCCATCAAACAGTCGGTTTCCGAACACGCTAAAAAATGGCATCCGAGACCATTGGAACCCCAATCGTCGAGTTAACATTCTCATCAAGTTTTCAACGTCCCGGTTGTGTCATTGAAATAGCGGATCGGCTACCGCGACAAGCGTATGAGCAGGCTGGAAAGCGTTGCCGTGTCTGCGGCGGCCGTGGCCCCCAATGGCCTGTCGAGGCAGACGAAGCCTGGGATTATGACCATGCGACGCACACTCAGACACTCAAGGGGGTGATCACGCTCTGCCCAGACTGTCATCACATCCGCCACTGGGCCAAATCTATGGTCGATGGTCGAGAAGAACAGACCTTTCGTCACCTCATGGCGATTAACGGCTGGACCCTGGCTCAGGCCGAACACGCCACAGACGAGGCAATGACGTAGTGGGAGGAGCGCTCACAACATAAATGGAAGAGCGACTATAGCTGGGTGACGCGGACACATGGCTTCGTACTTGATAAGGCAAGTGCCGCGAGGGCGGAGACCGCAAACGTCGAGCTGATTGCCGTCGCCCGTCAAGGCGCGGAGGAAGCTGAGCAATCCTATGTCGATGCAATTCTCAAGGCCCGTCCGCGCCCCGCATCGGGACCAGAACGTAATCCGAAACGGTCAGTGATCGGTATGCTGAAATCCCTGTTCCGGTAAAAAAAACAGCTCAGATCCTTCCCGGCGTATGAACGCGGAAATTTCGATCTTCAGTCCGGATGTCGAACATGAGACAATGTTATAAGCGTTCTCAGTAATCCGCGATGTTGCGTGGGGCCGGCGAACGGCGAGCAGACCTGACTCATCTCGCTAGTTGGGAACGTCCGTTGTCGGGCGGGGTGTCTCTCCCTAGGGGAGTCGAACGCCGCTCTAACCTGAATTTTCGCTTCCGTAAGGAAAGACCGAGTTTCGACAAAGACGGCGTGCCGTTGGCGAACGGTATAAAGCGCGGGCTTGTGGGCCTTGGCTGTTCCGATACCGACGATCTCTCCCTACATTCATCGCCAATGTCGAAAACCAGACCCTCCACGCCCAAGGTGAAAGCGCCGCGAATGCTTGCGACTGGCGGCGGCAACGCGACTGCGTCCGGCGTGAACTTCCAGCAGAGCCTTGGTGGGCTGTTCGGGCTCTGGATGCTGACTGAGACGCCGATCGACCCGCGCCTTCAACTCGGCAGCGCCATCGTCACCAGCATTCGCATGGAAACCGAGGCGCCACTGGACGACACCTTCGCCGCGACGAGCGACGGCGGTGTCATTTGTGGCCAAGCCAAGAACACCCTCTCTCTGTCCGAGATGCTCGAAAGCGAGTTCGGAAAGACGGTCGATCAGATCGTGCGTCAGTTCCGGCTCTGCCGTGACGGTACAGGCGACCTCGGATGGAACCGGCCGCTCGACCCGTTCAAAGACCGATTGCTGATCGCTGTCGGGCCCGGCTCGCCGGCGACCACCCGCGTCAACTTGGCGAAGGGCCTGGAGGCCCGACGGCAGCCCGGCGCACCGGTGCTCACGGCTGGCGAGACCAAGGCGCTCGCGCAGTTCGACACCTGCGTCCGCCTCGCCTGGGCCATCGCCGCGCCGGGCGAACCGCTGACTGAAGACGTCCTGCTTTCGATTTCGCGCCTCACCTACGTCTATACGATCGACCCTGAAGGTTCCGACCGAACCGCTTGGGCCGCCGCCTTGGGGTCAGTCCTGAAGGCGCCGGCGGACGCCCCGACGGTTATCAACTTGCTGGAGCGGGTCGCAGGAGACCTGATGGCTGCGCGCGGCGGCCGAACCCTTCACGCACTCCGCACCGACCTGATGGCCCGCGGCGCCCAGCTCGCGGCTCGGCCCGACTATCGCAAAGATATCGCAGCGCTTACGGCCTACTCGCTGCAAACCGAACAGACCTTAGCCGGTTTGGAGGTCGTTGAAGCCGAGACGGGTATGCCCGTCGGCATTGCTCGCCACTGCCAGGCTGCGGTCAATGCGGCGGCACTCAGCGGCGACCTGTTGCTGATCGGTGAGCCCGGCGCTGGCAAAAGCGCGGTGATCAACGCCCTCGGGCGTGCCCTTCGAGCGAAGGGCAACGACGTAGTCCAGATGGCGGTCGACCGGTTCTCGGTCGAGTCGCTGGAAGGCCTGTCTCGCGCCCTCGGTCTGGACCATGATCTGCCGGCGGTGCTGGGTGCGTGGGACGGGCCGGAACCCGCCTTCCTCTTGATCGACGCGCTGGACGCGAGTCGCGGCGGATCGGGCGAGGCGGCGTTCAAGCGGCTCGTCGAGTCCGTCGTGGAACTGGGCGGGCGATGGACCGTGATCGCCTCCATTCGGACGTTCGATCTGCGGCTGGGGCAGAATTTCCGAAGCCTCTTCAGGGGAACACCCCCTGATAGAGCCCTCCAAGGTGACGGGTTCGCCAACGTGCGGCACGTTCAGGTGCCGCCCTGGTCCGAGAGCGAATTCGCGGAATTGCTCGCCAAGGCACCGCGGCTGGCGGACATGCTCCAGAACAGCACCGCCAAGCTGCGGGAGCTGGCCATCGTGCCGTTCAACACCCGCCTTCTCGCCGACCTGGTCGCGACCGGCGCCGTCAGCCAGGACTTCTGGGCCATCGACTCCCAGATCGCGCTGCTGAACCTCTATTGGGACCGCCGCGTGCGGGACCACGGGGTCGCAGCCGAGGTTTGCCTGCGTTCGGTCGTCGAGGACATGGTTGCCAACCGCGCCTTGAGGGCTCAGCGGGTTAAGGTGGCCGCCGCCAACCCCGCCATCCTGGACACCTTGACCCGCGAGGGCGTGCTGGTCGTCACTAACGGCGAGCGATCCGTCCAATTCCGGCACCATCTTCTGTTTGACTACGTCGCCAGCCGCGTGTTCCTCGACCCCGATGGCGTTGTTGACGGCAGCGCGGCCTTCCCCAAGGCGGAAGGGCTTGGTCTCGTCCTCGCCCCCGCCATGGGCTTTCTGCTTCAGTCACTCTGGGCTGAAGACGCCGATCACAATCGGTTCTGGACCGCGGTCAGCAACCTCTTGGGCCGCGCGGACTGCGATCCGGTGATCCGCAGCATCGCCGCTCGAATGGCGGCCGAATTGCCGACGACCACCGACGACATCGATGCCTTCGCAAAAGCGATCGGCGCGGAAGTGGCCCCCGCCGTCGCCGCCCTTCCCCACGTCGCCGGCGCCATGGCGGTTCGGCTTGAGGATGAACCCGGGATTCCCCTGGCGCCGTGGGTTCATCTCCAGCTTCAGCTGTCAAGGAGGCCAGGGTCAAACGCCGGCGTGCTGCGAATGATGGCGTACATGCTGACCGAGCGCGTTCAAGATCCGGCCTTGCGCGCCGATATGGGATCGGCGGTCAGGGCGCTCCTAGGCCACGGCTACACCTTGGACGACACGCAAAGCTTGGCCACCCCCGCGATCGGCTTCGTGGCTGATACCATCGCAACAGACGTGGACGCATCCGTGGCCTTGCTGCGTGCGGCGCTGACCGATGATCGCTTCGACCGATTTGCGCCCCAGGAACTGCCCGCGCTAGCGCGGAAGATCGACGCCATCGCCAAGGCCTCACCGGCATTCGCGGCGGAAATCTACGAGAGCGCCTTCGCGCGCCAGGTGAGCGACGACCGTAAAACCTCCATGGGCAGCGGTCGAATTCTCAACCTGACCTCCACCGCCCGGCAGGACTTCGAGTCATCGCGGTGGTCGCTCAAGGAATACTTCCCTCGGTTCCTAGACGCATCGCCGGTCGCGGCGATCCAAGCTTTGCTGGTAGCGCTCGCTGGTTACGTTGCGCGCGAACACTCCCGTTCAGAAGGGGTGAACCCGCTCCAAGTCACTGTCGCTGGTGATGTGGTGCATCTCCAGCAGGACCTCAGTTACATCTGGGCCCATGAGGTCCACCCTCAACACGCCCACGACGCCGACGCCCTGTTGTCGCAATTCGAGACCTGGCTCGAGACCGGCGACGAGGCGGCGGTTTTGGCGTCGGTCGAACATGCTGTGCGCGAAGGCAGTCTCGCCGTCATGTGGTCGCGACTCTTCATGGCGGCTGCGGCCCGGGGCGGCGCCCTGGCTGCACGGCTACTTCCATATGCAGCGCGACCCGAGTTCTTGATCACGCCCGACACGCGCAAGGACTCCATCGACCTCTTGGCGGCTCAATATGATGGGCTATCGGTCGAAGCGCGCGAAGCGCTTGAAGGCGAACTCATCGATCACCCCTTCGACGATTTTCTCCACCCGAAGGCCGCGAAAGAGGGGTTTCTCCGGCGTCTCTTCGCCACCATCGGCGCTGAGCGGCTGGCGACTCAAGCAGCCCGCGACATCCTGGCCGCGGCTCCTGAGACCGAGATTACCAACAACCGGCTCCACAACGTCGAGGTGAGCTGGGGCAAGGCCGACGACGATTTCTACTGGCTCAGCCAGGAGAACAAGGCGAACCCAATCGTACGCGAGACCGGCGCAGAGCTTGACCGGGCTCGCCGCGCACTGGGCTTGGAAGGCGACCGCAAGGGTCCCGTCGAGTCCGTGACCGAAGCACTCGCAGCGCTGACGGCGCTCAAAGCCCGCTTGGACAGCGGCGCCATCCCGGACGACTCCCTAGTGCACAGAGCGGAGGGCACGTTCGCGGAAGGCGTTCATAAGGTGGTCAACTCCAGCCACGTGTCGGCTGACACGCCGGCGGAGTTGATCGACCAACTCCTGAGCTGGATCGAGTACGCCAGCCACCTCAAAAATCCGGAGGCCGAGGACGATACCGAGGCCAAGTTCGAGGAGTTCTCGAGTTGGGGTTCGCCGTCGGCGAGGCTTGAGGCGGCGGAAGCGGCGCTCGACCTTTGCCTGAAACGGCCTGAGGTTTACCCAGGGCTGGAGCCGTTGATCGACCGCGTCTTGGCCGATCCCCATCCCGCCGTTCGCTTGAACGCCGCCCTTCATTTGATCCGTATCTGGGAGATGGATCGCGCGGGATTCTGGGCGCGAGCGACCCGTCTGGTCGAGGTCGAGGAAAATCGGAGCGTTCTGGATAGCTACGTCTGCAACTGCTTGAGCAACATCCAATGGTATGACGCAGCGCGTCCAGTTGCCGACCTCATCATGATTTTGATTGAGCGGTGCCCGGCAAGCGACCGGCGCAACGCGACGATCCGCGGACATTTGGTTCAGATGACACTGCAGTTTTGGCTGCGGTTCGGCTTCACGGACGCCGAGGAGCATGTCCGAGCCTGGTTTGCACAGACGGTCGACAACGTCGAAGAGGTCCGCGATGCGATCCAGTGGATGCGGGCGGCCTACACGGCCGGCTTGCGGGGCCCGGAGGATCCAGACCCGGCTCGAGATCGAGCGACGGCGATCGAGTTGACCATCCAGGCGGTTTCTCAGGCGGGCGACGTTCTGACCCACTATGCCACGCGCTCAGCTCCCACAGAGGCCGAGATTGAGCGCGCCCGGAGCGCAATGCAGATCATCGATACCGTCTGCCAGCAGCTCTACTTCAGCTCGGGCGCGTTCCAACATGGGGACCGGAACCCGCCACCGATGACAGTGCAAGGCTCCGCTGTTTTTCTTCACGAGACGGCGCCCATCCTGCGCCAGATCGGCGAGCACGGCGGGCCGCACACGGTCTACTATCTGATCCAGTTGTTGGAGCACCTAGTCGAAGCCGATCCCGCCGGCGTGTTCGATCTCATCGCCTTCGCCGTTCTCAAGGGCGGACAGCAAACCGGCTACCAATTCGAGAGCTTGGCGGCCGACCTCATGGTGAAGCTGGTCGGGCGCTACCTCGCCGACCACAAGGAAATCTTCGACGATCCGCAACGGCGAACCGCGCTCGTTGACACGCTGGAAGTGTTCGTTGCGGCCGGCTGGCCGTCAATCCGTCGGCTCTTCTATCGGCTTCCAGAGCTGCTGCAGTAGACGATTATCGTTCATCACACTGCGCTGAGATCGGGATAACGACCACACACATTGTGCGGCCCTAGTTGCGGGCTCGCATGGCGCGCATGTCCGGTTAGCGGCTTAGTCCCAAAGACCGCTTCTGGCGCTGCGCAGCACTTGCGCGGAGGTAAGGGAGCGGAGCATAAGCGTGGCCTTGACAAGCCATCGAATCCAAATGAGACCCTTCTTTCTCCATGGTATTTTGCGTGGTATCGACAGGATCGATTGGAATAAGTGATTGATTTAAATCATTATTTAATGCAGAAAGATAATCGAGTGGGGATGATGCAGCTCGTTGGCGCAAGTCCGATCCCTGCACGGTCACCGGACCGTTTTCGGACGTTTGGGGCACCCGTGGCAGGCGGCCTCCCTCCAACTGGACAGAGCGCTACGCTATGGCGCGCTCTGCGCGTGTGGCTGCCCGCGGCTATTTTGGACCGCCTCGGGCCGGTTCACATGTTTCCTTACCTATCTGTCGACTAGGGCAAGGTAGGATCCCCCGTCTACTGCGCGGAAATGGCCGCTGTTGGCCGGCTTCGGCCGGCGACTCACCATCGGCTACGGTCGTCGCTGACCGAGCCGAAGCAGTCACCCGAAACGGCTACTCGCGAGCGACTGTTTTTGGGCGGTCTAGTCACGGTAGTCGGTCATGGCACATGACGAGGCCACAGCGCTCCAAATATCTCCATGGGCGTTTACTGTGCCTCGAGCCACCGCTCGGCATTCAGTTCTCTAAACCTTGCCTTAGCGGGGACCTTTTGCCGTAAAGTCGACAGAGATGCCGGGCAGATAGAATCTGGAAAACTGTCGATTCATTTCAAACCTGGGTCTCTTGTGAACCGGATTGATCAGAAACGACCGGATCCACATTAAATCTTCGGAGATATCGCTGTGGCAACTGTAATCGTCGCGATCGTGCTGATCGCCCTCGCCTCTGTCTTTCTGGCTTACAAAGCCGGACAAAGGCGAGCTCCTCGACTTGGTGAGTCTTCCACAATTGCGGCTACTCCTGTCGATGTCGCGTCAATAGACGCTGATTCGGTATCTATGCAGCCGGTGCACGAGGATTTTCACAACGTCGAACTCGTCGATTCCGAGGGCGTCGTCGTGATGGACGTTGCGGAAATGTCCGGCATACCGTCTACTGCGAGACGTCTCGATCCGTCGAGCGACGAAATCAACAGATTGGGCCATCTTGCTTCCGATTTACTCAAAGCGGGGGTGAGCACCCCTGGCAAGACCATACGACTGGTCTTCAAGCCCGAAATCGCGCAGGGCCTGAAAGACGGAACCTATACGCTCATGCGAACAAAGTCCGGAGAGGTTCTGGCCGACGCCGTCGATGTGACCGGGCAGGTGGCGGGCAAAGGACGGATTGTGCAGGTGGGCTCGGCCCGTCAACTGGCCGCAGGGGCATTCCAGCTCGTCAGTATTGCTGTGGCGCAGGCGCATCTAGCGGATATAGAGCGCAGCCTTGGAGAAATCAAAGGTGGCATTTCTGAGCTTATCGACAGGCTTGAAACCACGGACCAATCCAGCATTTCCGGCGCCATTGCGTACCTGAGCGAAATCGCACAGCACATGAAGGATGTGCAGCGTCCCATCGAACTGTCGAGCGAAAAATCCCATGTGATTGAGAACATAAATCAAATGGGATTTGTCTGGCGAAACAAGGTTCAGGGCGACCTCGCCGATTTGACGCGGCGCATTAGAGAGGTAACAGACAAGGATACGTTCGGCACGGAGAACACGCACAAGGAACTTCTGAGTTTGGTGCAGAAAATCCAGCCGCTGCTTGTACGTTATAGTCTTTTGTTGCAACTGGCCGCAGTGACGAACATGATTGTCACCTACCTGGATCCTGCAGCGCGCAGATATACGCGTATGCGCCCTGAAGTCGAAGAGTGGATCAAACTGGTCGATACGTTTCGCAGCGAAGCGATTGGGAGGGCCAATGCGCTACTTCAGAAGTCCCGCGTCACTAGCGACGAGCTGCTGCGTTATCGCAGGACGGAAATTCATCGTCTCGTAAATGAACAGGAGCTAGAGGCGAGGCTTCAGACGTCGAACTTTGCCGGGCTCATGCAAAAACTGGATCAAAGTACGCGGGAGCTCACCCGTGGCAACGGAGAAGTCAGCCTCGCACTGCGATACGACAACAATGGTCTGGTTGGGGACGCTGCATTTGTCCAATGAAGACGCCGCAGTTGCATATCGGCCCGTCAATTGGTCGAGCCTAAGTTCGTCTGTACTCCTCGGCCTGTAACCGTCCGGGACGCGTTCTTGAGCGCACATGTAATGGGATTGAGGGATCGGTACCCGACGACTGCCCTCGGGCGGGCAGTGTGTGCAGAATATATGAATCGGTCGGATAGCGGTCACTGGACCTGGTATTACCGATCGACCGCTTCTGGCCGGAAGGAATCACACACACGCAGCCGACGGCGTACTTTAGGCCAATCCGACGGCGTTCGCCGCGCGGCACGAGAAGCCTCCTTGACCAAGAGCGATAGCTAAGTCTGTGAAGTGCGACGAAGTACGCGCTCGCCTTGGTGGCAAAGCTCTCAGATCCCGTGGCAAACGACAATAGGCGCCCAAAGCCCGCGTTTCCCAATTGCCTTACCATGCGGTCATTGCAAAGCGGACCCTCTCCGCATCCAAACAATCGAGCACAAGCCATGGCATTGACAATCACCCCCGGAACGACGACCCGCACCCTGATTCGCGGCGAGGCAGGCGATATCGAGCTGCTGATCGACGCACCAAAGGAAGCGGTGCAGGGCATAGCCGTTGTCGGCCACCCGCATCCGATGCAAGGCGGTACGGCCGACCACAAGGTGCCGCACCAATTGGCGCGCGAATTGACCGCCCACGGTTTTCTGGCGGTCAGGCCAAACTTCCGCGGTGTTGGCGGAACCGAGGGCGAGCACGATGCGGGTGTTGGAGAGACCAACGACATGCTGGCGGTAGTCGGCCATCTGCGCGAGCAATACCCGGATTTGCCTCTGGCACTGGCTGGGTTCTCGTTCGGGGCCTTCGTTGCCGCGCTGGCATCGGTGCAACTCGCCGAGCGCGGCATCACGATCGATCATCTGATATTGACCGGCATGCCCTCCGGCCCTGTTGCGAATCACCGCAGCTACGATACGCCGGAGGTGCAAGCCAACGCGCTGGTGGTTCATGGGGAGAACGACGAGCGCGTCGCGCTGTCGGCCATCTTCGATTGGGCCCGCCCGCAGCAGTTGCCGGTCGTCGTGGTGCCGGGCGCGGACCACTTCTTCTCCGGCAAGCTGCCTGTACTCAGGCGCCAGGTCGCCAGCTATCTGGAGCGTCCAGCCTCGCCCCCCGAGGCGTGAATCCACTGTCGGCCGGCGCCTAGCCCGGCAAGGCGCCGCCGATCAGCCTGACTCCCTTCCACTGCCCGCTCTCGACCATCTGCGACACGATGGCCTGCAGCGCGGCCTCGACGCTGCGGCACGCCAGGCTCAGGCTCGCGGACGACGACAGGCACAGGCTGACGCGCCGCTCCAGCGTTGCGTCGGAGATAGACATCGCGGCGAGCTGGTCCTCTTCGTCGCCGGCCAGCGCCGACCACGGCAGGATGGTCCACCCCAGCCCTTCGCGCACCGCGGACAGCAGCACCGATACCGCGCTGGTCTCCGCGACGAGGCGGCATTGCAGGCCGGCGCTGACCAGCGCGCGATCGCACAGCACGCGCACCGAATTGGGAAAGCTCGGCAGCAGCAGCGGAAGCGCCGCGGCCTGCGCGAGCGTGATGGCGTGCGGATGCCCGGCAATCGGCCGGCCGACCAGCATCAACTGCTCGTCGAGCAGCGGGGTCGATTGCATGTTGGGGCGCTGCTGCACGTCCATCGCGACGGCGAGGTCGAGCTTCTGCAGCGCCAACGATTCCGCGAGGTCCGCGCTTGAGCCTTCGACGATTTCCAGGGTGATATCGGGGAAGTGCTCGGTCACATGCCGCAGCAGCGGCAATGCAAGCACGCGCGAGGTGCTGGTCGGCAGGCCGACGGTGACGCGGCCGCATGGTACGTCGCGGCCATGCTGCACCGCGGCTTTCGCCTCTTCCATCTGCCGCAGCACCATCTTGGCGTGGCGGTAGAGGATATGGCCGGTGTCCGTCGGTCTCGTGCCAGAGGGGCCGCGTACCAGCAATCTGGCGTCGAGTTCGGCTTCGAGGTTGGCGACGTGCTGGCTCAGCGAGGGCTGGGCGATATGGAGTGCATCGGCCGCGGCGGTGATGCTCTCCAGTTCGACGATGCGCGCGAAATAGCGCAGCTGCTTCAGGTCCATATTCGGCGAGGCGGTGGCGGGGCACGCCGGCAATGTAGCATCCCGGCGATGCCTCGCCGCCCGTACTCGCATCCGGGACTAGCCGCGAATCGGCAGATCGAGATACGAAGCCAGTTCGCCACCAAGCCGGATCGACAGCCGCGGCGGGCGCCCGTGCGGCACCTGCGGGAAATGCCCGCGGTCCGCGCCGGCGATCGACAGGCGCAGCCGGCTGCCGGCAGCAAGGGTCCAGGCGACGGGCAGCATCGCGAAGTGCAGGCGCTCGGTCTGCCCCGGTACCAGACGCGCCGCGTCGGCCTTTGTGAACGTGCGGTAGGGCCAGGTCGTGCGGTATTCCGGCGGGCACGGCGCGGTTTTGCGATGCAGCGCGCGCAGCATGCCTTCGGTGATGTAGCGCACTTCGCCGGACGCCTCGACCTCGGACAGGAACACATGCAGCGCGGCATCGGGCTGCGAACTGGCCAGGCCGATGTTCAGCACGACATGGCCGGCGATGGCCAGCGGCGCGGTCAGCAACGCGCCATCGAAGGACAGCAGGTCCCGCTGCCGCTCGCTCCAGTCCGGGTAATAGTCCTCGATATTGGCCGCGCCGAGCCGCTCATAACGAGTTTGACGGCCCGTTGACCAATTGAAGCTGGCCATGGTGTCCCGGTCCGATTCCGTGGCCGGACATGCGGGCGTCAGGCCTTCCGCATCGGCCGCCAGATACAGCCGCTGCGTGTCCTCGACCGGCGGCCATGTCGGCGCTGCGTGCCATTGCTCGTCGTGCACGCTGTAGTAGTGGACTCGCGCTTCGTGCTCGAGGCCCGTCGGCAATTGCATCAGATGATGATCGAAGAAGCGCAATACCTCGGCCAGCAGCGGGAAGTCGGATGCCGCGCGGCTGCGCCATGGCGAGATATTGGTGCGCGCACCGTGATCCCACGGGCCCAACAGCAGCCGGCTGTCGTGATTGGGCAGCGACAGGAAGCGCGTGATCGCGCCATTCGCATAGCCGCCGCCGTCGTACCAGCCCGAGACCGAATACACCGCGACATCCTGCGCAATGCCGTCGAGATAGCGGTAAGGACTGCAGCTGCCCGAATCGAGCGCCGGATCGTGCTGCGTGGCGCCATCGCGGAAGGCGAACTCCGGCGCCAGATCGGCCAGCGCGAAGTTGTTGCGATGCTGCTCGATGGCCGCCTGCACCAGGCTGCCGTCGGTGTCCGCGTCGACGCGTTCGGGGCCATCGAAGCGTGGATCGTTGAAGTACGGATAGCGGGCCAGCAGCGCCCGGTCGTCCTGATCGAGCGCAACCATCAGTTCGTCGTAGGCCTGCACCCACACCTTGGACAGCAGGCCGCCGGGGTACAGCTGCTCGCTGTAGATATCGGAGACCGCGAACAGCGGCGCGATGGCCTTGACCGCGGGGTGGCCGGTGCTGGCCAGGAAGCAGGCCGCGGCGCCCAGATACGAGATGCCGGTCGAACCGATACGGCCATTGGACCAGGGCTGCGCCACGATCCAGTCGGCGATCTCGAAATAGTCGTCCCGCTCGGTCGGCGAGCGCAGCGCGTCGCGCGTGCCGAAGCTCGCGCCGGTGCCGCGCACGTCGACCACCACCACCGCATATCCCTTGGGCACGAAGGCATCGCGGTACTTGGCGGTGTTCGGACTCGGTTCCGCGCCCGGCTCGCGCAGCCGGAAACGGCGGAAATAGGGAGTGAAGATGACGATGGTGGGATAAGGGTCCGGCGAGCCTTCGGCCTCCAGTGGCTGTGGCACGAAGACATCGACGGCGAGCTGGCATCCGTCGCGCATCGTCACATAACAGGACAGCGGATGATCCGGAATGGCGAAGCGCGAAGGGCGCGTTTCGAGATAGGCGCTGGCCGGTGTTTTCCAGGCATTGCCGCGGAGATCGATATCGGACATGAAACTTGCGTTGAAGTCGGTGGGTTCTCGGCAATGGTAAGCAGCGCCCCGGAAGCCGCGGAAAGACGAAATGTCGATGGGGACATAGGGCTGGGCTATGGCATGCTGCGCCGCGGCACCTTGGTTCGTCTATCGCCGCGTCGGGATGCCCCATGACAGGGCCGAACGCCGGCGCGAAATCGCATGACGTGCACCGTGGCGATTCGGCATGCCCCCGGGGAGGGCAGGCGGCAGTCCGTCATAGGATCGACCTATGACGGCATCGAGATTCCGTATTGGTTCGCTCCCGCGCGAATTCTTACCATCGCTCTACGAGCCGGATCGAGGCGCGCCGATGTGAACGCCGCCATCGACACCATTTCTATTCGCATGACTGGGGAGAACTGCAGATGTACCGTTCCTTGATGGGCGCCGCGATGGCGGCCCTGATGACGCTGTCCGGCGCCGCCGTCGCGCAGGACGCCTATCCCAACCGTCCTGTCCGGCTGATCGTGCCGCAGTCGGCGGGCTCGGGCGGCGATGTGGTGGCACGGATGCTGGGCGACAAGCTTAGCCAGGAGCTGGGCCAGTCCGTGGTGGTCGACAATCGCGCCGGCGCCAACGGCATCATCGGTACGTCGTTCGTAGCCAAGCAGCCGGCGGACGGCTATACGCTGCTGCTGACCGGTGTGTCGCAGGTCAGCTTCAATCAGCATCTGTACAAGTCGCTGCCCTACGATCCGCAGAAGGACTTCACCTTCATTGCGCCGGTGGTCGATACGCCGTTCGTGCTGGTGACCAGCAAGGCCAGCGGCATCACGTCGATGGCGCAGTTCATCGAGAAGGCGAAAACCAAGCCCGGTGGGCTGACCTTCGGCAGCGCTGGCGTCGGCAATTCCACGCATCTGGCGATGGAGATGCTGGCCGACAAGGCGGGCATCAAGCTGACGCATGCGGCCTACAAGGGCTCGGGTCCGGCGCTGACCGGCGTGATCGCCGGCGAAGTCGATGCGATGGTCAGCGTGGTCGGTTCGGCGCTGCCGCAGATCACCGGCGGCAACGTGGTGCCGGTGGCGATCGTCGGGCAGAAGCGTGCAAAGGAGTTGCCCAATGTGCCGACCGTCAAGGAAGCGGGCCTGGACGTGCCGGTGATGCCGGGATGGTATGCGTTGCTCGGGCCGGCCAATATGGACGCCAAGGTGGTGGCTCGGCTCAATGCCTCGGTGCAGGCCTTCCTGGCCGATCCGCAGGTCAAGAGCAAGCTGGCTTCGCTCTATCTGGAGCCGCTGTCCGGTTCGGCCGACGCGATCAAGCAGCGCGCCGTGACGGACGCCAAGGTCTGGGGCGAGTTCATCAAGCGGCGGGGGATTCAGAACTCGTGATCGAAAGCCTGTGGCGTTGAGCCGGCAGGCGTCGACGGCGGCCTGTCGCCCTCGCGAGCGCGGGGACGACAGGAGCTTCTGCGATACCGCTAACTCTGCAGCTCCGGCACGTTGCCCGCTTCGTCGTGAACGGTCAGGCGATCGTCGATGTCCTGCACCCCGGCGACCCCGCGTACCGCGGCCAGCAGTGCCTCGTGCTCGGACGACAGGATGTGCCCGCTCAACCATACGCGTCCGCCGACTACCGCGACGTCGATGGCGCCGGGATGGCCGACCAGACGGCCCATTTCCGCGCGAACCCGCTCGGCAATGGTGTCGTCATCGGCCGCGTGCTTCCCCAGGCCGGTCGCGCTGCGTACCTTCGCCGCGATGCCCTGCATCCGGTCGGTGATCCGTTTGGCCTGCTTCTCCGCCAGATCCTGCATGTCGTGGCGGCTTGCCTCGGCCTTGTCGCGCAGCTCGGCGCGGCGCCGGCGACCCGACTGCGGATCGAACAGGTACATGATCGCGGCGCCAACCGCCGCCGCGACGGCAAACGGCAGCAGCCCCGGCCTGTTGCCGTGCATGTCGCGCTGCGTGCCTTCCCGCCGCTCCTCGTGCATTCCGTCGTTCATTTGCGCCTCCTTGGGAACAATGGCTTCACGCCCCGCCCGGCGGCGGGGGCGCGCTTAATGCGCCGAGCATCAGCTGTGCCAGTCCGAGCGCGCGCGAGGAGGGCCGGGCAGGCCGCGTCCATCGCATGGCGAGCGGGATCGGCAGGTCCGCGCAAATGCGAACTTACAGCGGCGTGTAATTCGGAAAGGCGAGCGAAACGGAAAACGACGTAGCCAATGCACGTGGCGTAATGGCGTCATGCAGCCGGCGTGATGCCAAGCGTTACGGCAACGAGTGAAGGGAACGGAAACGGCTGACTGGAAAACCGGGATGCGGAACGCGATCTCGGTGGGCAAGGTCGTCGCCGGCGCCGGATAGCTATGCCCCCGGCGCCGTCGTCGATTTGCGTTGGTAGGCTCGATTGGACTCGAACCAACGACCCCCACCATGTCAAGGTGGTGCTCTAACCAGCTGAGCTACGAGCCTGTGGAAGGCGCGGATTATAGAGAAGCTTTTGCGGACGCACAAGCCCGTCGGGCAAAAAATGCAGCGGGGCGTTTTCCGCTGTGGGACGCCGCCCGATTGCCGCGGCAGCGCGGCTCTCCTAAAAAGGGAGCATTGGCAAGCCAATCCGCCCATCGCCATGCTGAAAATCGCCACGTTCAATATCAATGGCATTCGCGCCCGCCTGCCGGCATTGCTGGAATGGCTCGGGCGCGAGGCACCGGATGTCGTCTGCCTGCAGGAATTGAAGACCGCCGATTCCGGTTTTCCGGCCGATGCCATTCGTGCCGCCGGATATGGCGCGATCTGGCACGGCGAGAAATCGTGGAACGGCGTGGCAATCCTGTCGCGCGGGACCGATCCGATCGAAAGCCGGCGTGGGCTGCCCGGCGACGACAGCGACAAGCAGAGCCGCTACATCGAGGCCGCGGTACATGGCGTGCTGGTCGGCTGTCTGTATCTGCCCAACGGCAACCCGCAGCCGGGACCGAAATTCGAGTACAAGCTCGCCTGGTTCGAACGGCTGCTGAAGTATGCGGCCACGCTGTACGACAGCGGCCATCCTGTCGTGCTGGCCGGCGACTACAACGTGGTGCCGACCGACGAGGACATCTATAACCCGCGCTCCTGGCTCAAGGACGCGTTGCTGCAGCCCGAAAGCCGCGCCTGTTATCGGCGCCTGCTCGAGCAGGGATGGGTCGATGCCTTGCGCGCAAACTATCCGGACGAACGGATCTACACGTTCTGGGATTACTTTCGGCAGCACTGGCAAACCAATTCGGGTCTGCGCATCGACCATCTGCTGCTGAATGCGACGCTGGCGCCGGCGCTGCGCGAGGCGGGCGTCGATCGCTGGGTCCGCGGCGCGCCCCAGGCGAGCGATCATGCGCCGGCCTGGATCACGCTGGACGTTGGCGGCGCCGCGGGCGGGCGCAGGGTATCGGCGAAGACGGCGACGAAATCGCCGGGCGGCGCACCGGCTGCGAAGAAGGTGACCGCTGCAAAGAAGGTGAGCGCTGCGAAGAGGACGGCCGCCGTGAAAAAGACCATCGCGGCGAAGAAAACCACTGCTGCAAAGAGGCCTGCCGCCAAGAAGGCCACCGGCGCGAGGCAAAGCGCGACTAAGCGACAATGACGCCCGTCGCGGCCACGGGGCCGTGTCCATGTCGTTTGTCGATTCACCTTCCGCTCGCTTTGCCCATGCTTCTGAAAGTCGGCACGCTCGCCAAGCAAACCGGCCTGACCGTCCGCGCCCTGCATCACTACGATCGCATCGGGCTGCTCAAGCCGTCGGGCCGCTCGGCGGCGGGCTATCGTCTCTACAACCGCGACGACGTGGCCCGCTTGCACGCAATCCAGGTGTTGCGGCAGTCAGGCCTGTCGCTGGCCGCGATCGGCGCGTTGCTGGCGGACGAGGGGCCGCCGCGTCATCGCATCGTCACGCAGCAGATCGAAGCGCTCGATCGCGAGATCGCGCGGGCGACCGAGCTGCGCGGGCGGCTGGTGCTGCTGCAGACCGTGCTGGCCGCGGGCGGCGAGCCGGAGATCGAGCACTGGCTGGCGGCCCTGCGCCAGATGCGCGTCTATCGCCAATATTTCAGCGAGGCGGAACTCGAAACCATCTTTCGCCAGTGGATTGCCACCGAGGCGGAATGGCAGCCGCTGCTGGATGAAGTCCGCGAGGCCATGGCACAGCAGTGGCCCGCGGACGCGATCGGCACGCAAGCGCTGGCCGCGCGCTGGATGCATCTGGCCATGCGATGGATGCAGGGCGATATGGAGCGGGCCGTCCGTTGGGGCGAAATGATCAAGCAGGCCGCGCAACAGGGCTTTGGCGGCATCGACGCCGCGATGGTCGCTTATATGGAGTCGGCCGTCGCACTGCGGATGGCGGCGTGGCTACGGCATCTGTCGCCGGACGAACTGGCGCGGCTCGACAAGCGCCTAGAACCCGAATGGCAGGCCCTGGCGCAGCGGGCCCGCGCGCTGATCGCCGCCGGCACCGATCCCTCGGCGGCCGCGAGCCGCACGTTGCTGCACGATTGGGACGCGCTGGTCGATCGCATGGTTGGACACGAGGCGGGGCTACGGGAAAAGCTGCTGAAGGCCTATCGCGACGAGCCGCTGCTGCAGATCGGGCATATGGTCGATGCCGAGGTGCGGGAGTTCGTCGAGGCGGTGCGCGCGCACGCCGGCGAGGCGGGGCGCGGCGGCGCTGACGGTCGGCGCTGAAGATCGGCGCTGACGGTCGGCGCTGAAAATCGGCGCTGAGAAGCAGGTCAAGCCATGACATGACGGCACCCGCCACGGGTGCGGGGGTTGACCCTGACGTGCACGTCAGGGTCTATGCTGCCCGGCTTTCGCAGCACGAGCCGATCATGTCCCAAACCGAAACGACCGCGCTGGCCCAGGGCCGGCCCAGCACGACCGCCCTGATGATGGCCATCGCGCGCGCCGTCCACCAGTTGCTCGACGAGCCGATCGTGCTCCCCGATGCCATTGCCTTGCCGATCCTCGGCCCCGAGCTCGAGCGTGGTGTCCGCGACGATCCCTATCGTTATAACGACCCGATGGCGCGTCCGATGCGCGCGGCCGTGGTCGCGCGCGCGATGGTGGCCGACGCCGAACTGGCCGAGGCCTCGCGGGCTGGCGTGCGGCAATGCGTGGTGCTTGGCGCGGGCCTCGACACGCTGGCGTGGCGGGTGCCCGCCGCGGCCGACGGCATGCGCGTCTTCGAGGTCGACCATCCGGCGACGCAGGCGTGGAAGCAGGGGTTGATGCGGCAGGCCGGACTGAGCATGCCGGACTGGGCGACGTCCGTGCCCGCCGACCTTCAGCATGCCTCGTTGCAACGCGTGCTGGAAGAAGCCGGCTTTCGCGGAGACCGGCCCGCCTGTTTCGTGTGGCTGGGCGTGACGCCGTATCTGACCGACTCCGCCATTGAAGCGACGCTGCGCTATGTCGCCAGCCTGCCGCCGGGCACCCGCATCGTGTTCGACTATCGGGTCGATGCCACCATGCTGCCGCCGTTTGAACGCGTGATGGCCGTGCATATGGCCGAGCAGGTTGCCGCGCTGGGCGAGCCCTGGCTATCCGAATTCATGCCGGAGCAGCTGGCGAAACGGCTGACTGCAATGGGCTTTGGCAGTGTGACGGACCTCGACGCGCCGGCGCTGAATGCGCGTTACTTCGCCCGCCGCAAGGACGGGCTGCAGACCGCGGGCGGCGGCCTGCGCGTGCTGTGTGCCCGCGTCGGCGAAGGGCGATAGCGCGGCGTCGCCGCGCCGATCCGATCGAGTTCAGCCGCGTGCTCAGCCGCGTGCCGCCAGCGTGCGCCGCGCGTAGTACTCGAACGTCAGCTGCGAGCGTCGCGGCGTCAGGATCCAGTCGTGCGCCTCCCTGGCCAGCGCCTCGGGCAGCGGCTTGATCGTGCCCGCCGCCATCGCGGCCAGCTGCATGCGGGCCGCGCGCTCGAACAGCAGCGCCATCACGCAGGCCTCCTCCACCGAGGTCGCGGCGATCAGCAGACCGTGGTGGGCCAGCAGGATGGCACGCTTGTCGCCCAGGGCCGCCGAAATGATTTCGCCCTCCTCATTGCCGACCGGCACGCCGGGCCATTTTTCGAGGAAGGCGCAATCGCCGTACAGCACGCAGGTGTCCATGTGCGACACCGTCAGCGGCACTTCCAGCATCGACAGCGTCGCCGCGTGGAACGGATGTGTATGGATGATGCAGTTGACGTCCGGCCGCGCCCGGTAGATCCACGAGTGAAAGCGGTTGGCCGGATTCGGCATGCCGCCGCCTTCGAGCACGCGCAGGTCTTCGTCGACCAGCAGCAGGTTCTGCGCGGTGATCTCGTCGAAGCCGAGCCCCAGCTGCTGTGTGTAGTAGCGGCCGGGTTCGTCCGCGCGCGCCGTGATCTGGCCGGCGAGGCCGGAATCGTGGCCGCCGTCGAACAGGATGCGGCAGGTCAGCGCCACCTTTTCGCGCAGCGATCGCTCCGGTACGGTCAGCCGGGTTTGCATCTCGCCCTGTGCACGGGCGATCAGCTCGTCTTTCTTCAGGTCGAAGGTATCAGCCATATTGCAGGTTCCGTTGGGATGTTCAAGGAGGGCCGTCGGTCATGTCTTCACTTCTATTCGGCCTTGATCTTTGCCGCGTCGACCACCGCCGCCCACTTCTTTTTCTCGGCGGCCATCATTGCAGCGTATTCCTGTTGCGTGCCGGCCAGTGCTTCGCTGCCTTGCGCCGCCAGGCGGCTGCGCAGGCTCGGACGGGCCAGCGTGGTACGCAGTGTCGTGGACAGTTTCTCGACCACATCGGCGGGTGTGCCGGCCGGAACGTACAGCGCATTCCACGAGCTCGTCTCGAACGACGGCAAGCCGGCTTCCTGGCTCGTGGGCACCGCCGGCGCCGCGGTGGAGCGCGTGCCGTTGGCAATGGCCAGCGCACGCAGCTTGCCGGCCTTGACCTGCGGCATGACGACGGGCACGGCGTCGATCACGGCGGCCACGTGGCCGCCGATCGCGGCATTGACCGCTTCGGCGCCGCTCTTGTACGGCACGTGATTGATCTTCGTGCCGCTCAGCAGCTTCAGCAACTCCATGCTCATGTGCGGCGCGCTGGCGCTGCCCGCCGAGCCGTAGTCGAGCCGGTCAGGGTGGCTGCGCGCATAGGCGAGGAATTCCTTGAGGTCGCGCGCCGGTACGCCGGTCGCCACCGCCAGCATGAACGGCGACTTCGACACCATGCCAAGCGGCGTGAAATGGCTCTCCGGCGAGTAGGGCAGTTTGCCGGCCGGATAGATCAGCGGATTGACGATCTGGGTGCCGACCGTGCCCATGAACACGGTATAGCCATCGGGCGCCGCCTTGGCGGCGGCCTGCGCGGCGACCAGCCCGCCGGCTCCAGGCCGGTTCTCGATCAGCACGGTCTGGCCAAGCGCGCCGGACCATTCCTGCCCGACCAGGCGGGCGATATTGTCGGTAATCCCGCCGGCGCCAAACGGCACCACCAGCCGGATCGGCTTGGCGGGAAACGGTTCTGCGGCTACGGCATTGACGGTCAGCAGGCAGCAGCCGGCCACCGCCACCATCCATCGGGGCGCTTTCATCTGGAACTCTCCGTTGTATGTCATGTCATTGCCGGCATGACACAATGTGTCCTACAGAATGTGTTGTGTCAAGTAGGACATGTTGTGCCCGGAGCGCCGATATAATGCCGCGGTCGCTTTCGCTACCGCCGTCCCATGGTCAATCTGGCGCATCGCCTTCGCACGCTCCGCCGCCAACGCGGCCTTTCGCTGGAAACGCTGGCCGAGCAAACCGGCCTGACGCGCAGTTATCTGTCCAAGCTGGAGCGAGGTCTCAGTTCGCCATCGATCGCCACGATCCTGAAGATCGCCGATGCCTATGGCATGGGGACGGGGCAGCTGCTGGGCGATGCACGCGACAGTGCCCACGAGGTCGTCTGCATTTCTCGCGCGGGCGAGCGGGAGCCGTTGTCGCCATCGGCGCGCGAGGGCACCTATCGTTACGAGGCCATCGCCGCGCAGCGCAAGGTCAAGGCGATGGAGCCCTTCATTATGTATCCGCCGCGGGAGTTTCCCGACGAAGCGCGCTCCGCGCACAGCGGCGAGGAGTTCCTGTTCGTGCTGAAGGGCCAGGTCGAGGTGATGCTGGGGGAAGAGACCATCGCGCTGTCGATCGGCGATTCGCTGTACTTCGATGCCGATCTGCCGCACCGCATTCGCACGGTGGGACGCGCGCAGGCCGAGGTGCTGGTCACCACGGCGAAATAAGAACCACAGCCGCAATGACAAAGCCGCCGGGGCGCATCGCTCCCGGCGGCTTTGTCATGATGTGGGCGGAGACGGCTGGCGCCGGGCGCCTTCGAGGCCGTTTCAGGCCGTCCTGGCCTCTTGATAAGCGGCGTACAGGCGCTTGAATACCGGTCCCGGCGCGCCGCTGCCGATGGTCTTGCCGTCGATCGTCACCACCGGAAGGATCTCCTTGCTGGCCGACGACAGCAGGACTTCGTCGGCGGCAAATACCTCGTCGCGGGTGACCGGGCGCGACACCAGCGGAATCTCGAAGCGTGCGCACAGCTCTTCGATCAGGCCATAGCGGATGCCCTCGAGGATCAGATTGTCCTTGGGCGGCGCCGCGACGGTGCCATTCTTGACGACCCAGACGTTGGACGCCGAGGCCTCGGTCAGCATGCCGTCGCGGAACTGGATGGCCTCGGTGACGCCATGCTCGGCGGCATTCTGCGCGGCGAGCACATTGCCCAGCAGCGACGTCGACTTGATCTGGCAGTGCAGCCAGCGCTTGTCCTCCATCGTGACGCAGGCGACCCCACGCTCGGTCGCCGCGGCCGGCGGCAGCGACATCGGATTGGTCATGATGAAGACGGTCGGCGTGATCTCCTTCGGGAACGCGTGCATGCGCTTGGCGACGCCGCGCGTGACCTGGATATAGATCATCTGGTCAGGCATCGGATTGGCCTGCATCACGCGCGCGATCAGCGCCGACCATTGGCCCTGGTCATGCGGATTCGGAATACCGATCGCGTCGAGGCTGCGCGCGAGCCGCGCCAGATGCTGTGCCGCGCGGAACGGCTTGCCGGCGTAGACCGGGATCACCTCGTAGACGCCGTCGCCAAAGATAAAGCCGCGGTCGAGCACGGGAATGCGCGCCTCGGACAGTGGCGTCAATTCGCCGTTCAGATAAACGATGGCGTCGGAGCTGGAATTCATGGTCTGAATGGGATCGAAGTGAGAGGAACAGCGTTCAGGCATTGTTCCACAACGGGTCGCGGGCAGTCATGCCGAATCCGCATAACGTCGAAGCCCCGGCCCCGCCGCCCAGGCTGCCCCGAAAGCAAGCTCGGCCTTGCTTGTAGGACGAATCCTTGCCGTAATCAGCCATGCGCCGACGGCGCCGCCAGGTCCCCTCCGGAATACTCCGGGGAAAACGACTGACAGCGTGGCGCCGTGCTCACCTTCGTGCTGCTGACCCTCGCCGCGATCGGACTGATCGCGATCGTGATCTACCTGTCCAGATGACTGGCGGACGGACGACCGGAGTCGTGCGCCTGGGCACGAGCCAGGGCCGGGCGCGCTTGCAGCGCGCTTCAGCTGGCGCCGTCGGTGCGCAGCGGCGCGGCCGCGACAGGCAGGCCCGGCGGCTCCAGGCCACCACCGCTGTCGTTGGCGGCGGTGTGCTCGGTTGGGGGCGCGGGCGTTGGCGTTGGCGTTTCGTCGAGCCGATTGCCATGCGCGTCGAGGTCGGGCCGGCGCGCAAACAGCAGCGCAAAGTCGCTGAGCGCCTGCCACGTGCTCTGGTGCGCAATGATGTCCGAATGATTGCTGCCGGGGATGGTCTCCACCGCCACCGGTCCCGGCCACGCCGCCATCAGCCGCTCGGAGCATTCATGCGGAACCACGTCGTCGACCTCGGCGAGCAGCACCTTGGTCCGCTGTACCACCTTCTTGCAGTGCGAGATCGAATCGAAGTGATGACGCATCAGCTGACGCAGCGGCACCAGCGGGAAACGCTTGCGCACGAGCTCCAGCAGCGAATCGTAGGGCGTAATCAACTGCAGGCTCTCGAAGTCCTGCAGGTCCGCCAGCTGGATCGCGACCCCCGTGCCCAGGCTGCGGCCCACCACATGCACGCGCGTGCCCGGCAACACGCGGCGCAGGTGCAGCAGGAACTGGCTGGCGTCGGCCACGGCGGCGGCCTCCGAGGGGCTGCCGTCGGAATGGCCCAGGCCCCGATAGTCGAACGTGGCGAAGCCGACTTCGGCCGGCAGCCAATGTAGAAATTGCATGGTCTCGAGCACGTCTTCGCCGCGACCTGGCAGATAGAACAACAGATCGGTGACGGCACAGTGCGCGTCGCCGCGATACACGTAGCCGCGCAGCATTCCGCCTGGAATGGTGTGCGAATAGGCGGTAATGCCCTCCGGCAGCTCGCGCGGCGGGCGCCGGCGCGCGTCGAACAGCAGGCGGCCCTGGTTGATGCCGAGGTAGGTCCAGTAGCTCAAGAAGCCGGCGGCCGTCAGCACGGCGGCGGCGCCGATGGTCTTGTAGGGCAGGTGCGTCAGGACCTGGCGAAACAAGTAGCGATTCGCATTGCGGTTTGGCTGGCGTTTCTGTTCTTCCATGAGGCGCACCTTATACGAATTCGGCCCCGCGCGGCAAATCGACGCCAAATGCGGGGCGGATAGCGGCAATTGCCGGCAGTACCTGATTTGAGCGGACCCGCGCGTTGCGGCATCGCATCGGCATTGCGGCTATGCCCTCGCGATAGGTGGATCGATTTCCTATGCTGCCTGTGTCCCCTCACCTGTCCCTGTCCTGACATGGAGAACAACATGGATCGTCGCCAGTTCTTGAAATGGGGAAGCTTCATCACCGTCTCGGTCGCCACCACGGGGTTGGCCGGCTGCGGCGGTGGCGATGACAATCCCGATCCGCCCGAACCGGACCTGTTCGACTTCCGCCACGGGGTCGCCTCGGGGGATCCCCGCCCCGACAGCGTCGTGCTGTGGACGCGCGTCGAGGGCGACAACGGCAGGCGTCACGTCAATGTGCGCCTGCAGGTGTCGACCCAGGAGGACTTCTCCACGCTAGTCGTCAACGACCTGTTGCGTGCACTGCCGGATTGGGATTACACGCTGCGCACCAAGGTCACCGGCCTGAACGCCGCCACCACCTACTACTACCGCTTCCGCGTCGGCAGCCGTTTCAGTCCCGTCGGCCGCACGCGCACCGCCCCTGCGGCCGGCACGCCGCTGTCGCAGCTGAAGTTCGCCTTCGTCAGCTGCCAAGACTGGAGCATCAACCACTGGGCCGGCATGGAGGAGCTCGCCCAGCAGGACCTCGATTTCATCGTGCATACCGGCGACTACATCTATGAGGCCGTGGCCGACGGCGCGCCGGTCAACCTGGTCGAAAGCCGCCATACGCCGCTGTCGCTGCCCAATGGCACCACGCTGCCGAGCGGCTTCCGCTACGCGACCACGCTGGAGGACTACCGCTATCTGTACAAGGCCTACCGGAGCGATGCGCGGCTGCAGGCGCTGCATGCGCGCTTCCCGATGATCGCGATCTGGGACGACCATGAGTTCTCCGACGACTGCTGGCAGGACCGCCAGAGCTATGACGCCGACGACGACCAGACGCCGCAGACCGCGCGGCGGCGCAGCGCCAACCAGGCGTGGTTCGAGTACCTGCCGGCCGACGTGACGCTGGATGTGAACAACCCGTCGTTCCAGAATATCCAGATCTATCGCGCCTTCACCTTTGGCAATCTGGCGACGCTGCTGATGACGGACGAGCGGCTGTATCGCGCCGACCATCTGATCTCGGAGGCCAATGCCGGCGGCGATGTCGGCAGCCGCTTCTTCATCCGGCGCGACACGCTGAAAGCCGCCGAGGACGCGAAGATCGCCGCGGCGGGCGGTGCACTGACGCCGGTGTCGATGCTGGGCGATGCGCAGCGTGCCTGGTGGCAGGACCGTATCGGCGGCGCGGCGACGACGTGGAAACTGTGGGGCAATCAGGTCTCGCTGCTGCGCATGCAGGCCGATCTGACCGAGGCGATCGCCGAGCTGATGGTGTTGCGGCTGATCGCGAGCAATACGGCGCTGACACCGCTGCGCGACCAGATGGAGACGGCGCTGACAGCGGACCTGCGCGCGGCGGTATCGTCGGGGACCTATCCGAACAACGTCGCCTACGCCAATCTGCGGCAACTGCTGTCGACGCAGGCGGGCATCGACGCCGCCAACTTCGACGCCAATATCAAGCCGACGCTCGACAGCCGCCTGCCGCCGGCTTCGCTGCTGGCGACCTATGTGCTGAACGCCGACCAGTGGGATGGCTACGACGCCGAGCGCCGCAACCTGATGGCGTTCCTGAAGACGAACAACGTGCGCAATGTGGTGGCGCTGACCGGGGATATCCACGCGTTCTTTGCCGGCGTGGTGATGGACGACTACGATGCGGCGACACCGACGCCGGTGATGGTCGACCTGGTCGGCGCAGGGCTGTCCAGCAATACGCTGATGAGCACGTACAAGAGCGTGGTCGACAACGATCCGCGCCTCGCCGAGATCAAGGCGCTGATCTACGAGGAGGTCAGCGGCGCCGTGGTCAACACGCTGAATCGCACGCTGCAGCATTTCAATCCGTGGATGCGCTACGTGGAGACCAACGTCACCGGCTATGCGATCGTCACGCTGACGCCGGACCGGCTCAATTGCGCGTTCCATATCCTGAAGGGACTGGTCGACGGCAATGCGCCGCCGCAGCCGGCGACGGCCAGCGTCACGACGGTGGAGGTGCCGGCGGGCTCGGCGGTGGTCAACGTGGTGTAGCGCACCACGCCGCCGCGGCTCCCCTCTCCCTTTCGCGGGAGAGGGGAGCAGTACGACTCGGGATGTCGCGCGTCACGCGCTTTGGTACGATGCCCTCGTTGCCCGAGCCACCACGGAGTCCCCATGCGTCGCAGCGTTGCAGGCCGGGTTCTGCCCGCCGTCATAGGGGCCGCGTTGTGCGGCGCCAGCCTTGCGCATGCCGCGCGCTCGTCCTCACCGGCCGATCAGGCGCCGGTGCCGCCCGTGGTGCCGTCCATGCCGGCCCAGCCCACGCCGGTCGCCACCGCGGAAGGCATCACCGAGTACCGCCTGCCCAACGGGTTGCGCGTACTGCTCGCTCCCGACGCGGCGCAGCCGACCACCACGGTCAATATCACCTATCTGGTCGGGAGCCGGCACGAGAGCTACGGCGAAAGCGGCATGGCGCACCTGCTCGAGCACCTGCTGTTCAAGGGCACGCCGAGCCTGCCCGACGGCGCGACCGGCCGGCAGATGGCCAGCCGGGGCATGCAATTCAATGGCACCACCGCGTACGATCGGACCAACTACTTCGCCACCTTCGCGGCCAGCGAGGAAAACCTGGACTGGCTGCTGCGGATGGAGGCGGACCGGATGGTCAACAGCACGATCTCGCGCAGCGCGCTCGACAGCGAGATGACGGTGGTGCGCAACGAGCTGGAGCGCGGCGAGAACAGCCCGACCGGGGTGCTGCTGCGGCAGCTGGCCGCCAGCGCCTATCACTGGCACAACTACGGCAAGGCGCCGATCGGCGCGCGCAGCGATATCGAACACGTCGGCATCGACGCGCTGCAGGCCTTCTATCGCCGCTACTACCAGCCCGACAATGCGGTGCTGGTGATCACCGGGCAATTCGATCCGCAGCGCGCGCTGGCCAGCGTGAGCCGCTATTTCGGCGCGATTCCCCGGCCCGCCCGTGTGCTGGCGGAGCAGTACACCGTCGAGCCGCCGCAGGAAGGGCCGCGCGAGATCCTGCTGCAGCGGCCCGGCGATATCCAGGTCGTGGCCGCGCAATATCACATCGGCCCGGGCGCGCATCCGGATACCGCCGCGATGACGCTGCTGGTCGATATCCTGACCGCGATTCCCGGAGGACGCCTGTACCACGGACTGGTCGAGCAGAAGAAGGCGGCGTCGCAGACTGGCTTTGTGCGGGCGTTGAAGCAGCCGGGCAGCGTGGTGTTCCTGGCGCAGGTCGGCAAGGCGCAGCCGCTGGAGCCGGCGCGCAGCGGGCTGCTGGAGCTGGTCGAAGGCATCGCCGCGCGGCCGATCACGCAAGAGGAGCTCGACCGCGCGCAGCGGCGTGCGCGCAATGGCTACGAACGGATGCTGAACGATCCGGCCAGCTACGGCGTGGCGCTGTCGGAGGCCATTGCCAAGGGCGATTGGCGGCTGATGCTGATTGCCCGCGATCAGATCGAGCGCGTGACGCTCGACGACGTCAACCGCGTGGCACGCCACTATCTGCAGCGCGCCAACCGCACGCTGGGCCAGTTCATTCCCGTCGATGTGCCCGGCTACGTGGCGATTCCGCCGGCGCCCGACCTCGCCGAGCTGACGCGCGACTATCGGGGCAAGCCCGGCGCGGCCCCGGTCGCGCCGTTCGCTCCCACGCCCGCCAATATCGAGGCGCATACGGTGCGCGCCACGCTGCCGAACGGCATGGCGATGGCGATGTTGCCCAAGCCCGCGCGGGGGCAGCGTGTGCAGGGCCAACTGGTGCTGCGCATGGGCGATGTGCAGAGCCTGCGCGGGCTGGACGCCGTGGGCACGCTCACCGCCGGCATGCTGATGCGCGGCGCCGGCGGGCGCGATCGCCAGCAGCTGATCGATGCGTTCGAGGCGCTGAGGGCGACGGTCGGCGTCTCCGGCGATGCCGAACGCGTGACCGTCGGCTTCCAGGCGCCGCGCGAGCACCTGTCGCAGGTCCTGACGCTGCTGCGCGACGTGCTGCGCGAACCGAGCCTGCCGCTGGCGGAATTCGAGGTGCTGCGCGCCAGCACGATCGCCGGCATCCAGAGCCAGGTACGGCAGCCCGAAGCCCTGGCCCCGGTCGTGCTGGGGCGGCACGGCAATCCCTATCCGAAGGGCGATCCGCGCTATGTGCCCACGCTGGAGGAATCGATTGCCGAATTGCGCGCGGTCCGGCTCGAGCAGGTGCGGGACTTCCATCGGCGTTTTTACGGCGCCAGCCATGCGCAGTTCGCGCTGGTCGGCGACTTCGATGCCGCGGCCGTGCGGCAGCAGGTGGAGGTCCTGTTCGGCGACTGGAATGCGCCGATGCCGTTCGCGCGTGTGGAGCGCGATTTCGTGCCGCTGCATCCGGCGAGCCTGGCCGTGCCGACGCCGCACAAGGCCAACGCCAGCTTCATCGCGGCGCTGCCGATCGGCATGACGATGGACCATCCCGACTATGCGGCGCTGGCGATCGCCAACCGGATCTTCGGCGGCAGCTCGATGAAGAGCCGGCTGGCCGATCGCCTGCGCCAGCAGGAGGGCATCAGCTACGGCGCCACCAGCTATCTGCGGATCGGCGCACTCGACACCGCGGGGCGTTTCGGCATCCAGGCATCCTTCGCGCCGCAGAACCTGCCGCGGCTGAAGGCTGGCGTGCAGCGCGAATTGCGGCGATTCCTGCGCGAAGGCGTGACCGGGGACGAACTGGCCGAGGCCAAGAGTGGGCTGCGGCAACAGGGGCTGGTCACCCGCAGCCGCGACGAGGCGTTGGCCTCGATGCTGGCCTATCAATTGTTTGTCGGCCAGACCATGGCGTTTACGGAGCAACTGGAGGCCCGCATCGAGCAGGCCACGGTCGAGCAGGTCAATGCGGCGATCCGGCGGTATCTGGACCCGGACCGCTTTGTCGAGGTCTATGCCGGCGCCTGGCCGGACGCCCGCGGGGCCGAGGACCCGGGCAAAGTCGCGGCCTCGCCGGAGGGGGGTCTATAGCTTTACCTAATGACGGCGGTTTAAACGATAAATTGTACAAATCGAGGGGGCATCGCCAGAATGGGGCCTTCGCTGCGAAACACAAAGCACGCAGCACAAGAATCTGAACCCTGACACTGACCATCCAACCAAGGAGCGATCCCAATGCTGCAATCCCGTGAAGGCCAACGCGTCCCCAACGTCACGTTCCGCGTCCGCGAGAACAATGAATGGAAGAACCTGAGCACCGCGGAGCTGTTCGACAACAAGACCGTCGTGGTCTTCTCGCTGCCCGGCGCATTCACCCCGACCTGTTCGTCGACCCACCTGCCGCGCTACAACGAGCTGGCGCCCGTCTTCGCCAAGCACGGCGTCGACGCGATCCTGTGCGTCTCGGTCAATGACACCTTCGTGATGAACGAGTGGGCCAAGGACCAGGAATCCGAGAACATCGTGATGATCCCCGACGGCAACGGCGAATTCACCGACGGCATGGGCATGCTGGTGGACAAGACCGACCTCGGCTTCGGCAAGCGCAGCTGGCGCTATTCGATGCTGGTCAAGAACGGCGTGGTCAACAAGATGTTCATCGAGCCGGAAGAACCGGGCGACCCGTTCAAGGTCTCCGACGCCGACACGATGCTGGCCTACGTCGCCCCGAACGCCAAGAAGCCTGACCAGGTCGTGGTGTTCTCGAAGGAAGGCTGCCCGTTCTGCGCCAAGGCCAAGCAGCTGCTGGCGGACAACGGCTACCAGTACATCGACGTGCCGCTGGAACACAAGATCCGCGGCAAGGTGCTCGGCGCGGTGTCCGGCACGATGACCGCTCCCCAGGTGTTCATCAACGGCAAGCTGATCGGCGGCGCCGAGCAGGTCGAGCAGTATCTGGCTGCTTGATCTTCCGCAGCGCCTCTTTTCCCCGATTCCACTGAATTTTCCGTGGCGCGGTCCGGCAGTCGCCGGACCCGATGGCGGCGTGCCGCCATCGGGTCCGTGGATTGAACCGCCCCGAATACAACGAACGTCTCTCCGAACAGGAATTTCGCCATGCAAACCATCGACACCGACATCGCCGTGATCGGCGCAGGCACCGCCGGCCTCGCCGCGTATCGCGCCGCCAGGGCCGCCGGCAAGCGCGCCGTGATCATCGAGGGCGGGGAATACGGCACCACCTGCGCCCGCGTTGGTTGCATGCCGTCGAAGCTGCTGATCGCGGCGGCCGAGGCCGCGCAAGAGCTGCGCCATACCGCGCCGTTCGGCGTCCATGTCGATGGGCAGATCCGCATCGACGGCCGCGAGGTGATGGACCGGGTGCGGCGCGAACGCGATCGCTTCGTCGGCTTCGTCGTGCGCGGCGTCGACAATATTCCGGAGCAGGACCGCCTGCGCGGCTATGCCCGCTTCATCGACAACACGGTGCTGCAGGTTGGCGACGATGCCAGCGGCACCGTGGTCCGCGCGAGCCGCGTGGTGATCGCCACCGGCTCGAGCCCGGCCGTGCCAGCGCCGTTCCGCGTGTTCGGTGACCGGCTGGTAGTCAACGACGACGTCTTTGACTGGCAGGATCTGCCGCGCCGCGTGGCGGTGTTCGGTCCCGGCGTGATCGGCCTTGAACTGGGGCAGGCGCTGTCGCGTCTGGGCGTGCAGGTGCGCGTGTTCGGCGTGCGCGGCGGCGTCGGTCCGTTGACCGACCCGGCGATTCGCGCCTACGCCGCCCAGGCCTTCCAGCAGGACTTCTATCTGGACCCCGATGCCAACGTCACGGACATGGCGCGCGAAGGCGACGAGGCGGTGATCTCGTTCATCGATCGCGACGGCAATGCGGTCACCGAGCGCTTCGACTACGTGCTGGCCGCCACCGGCCGCCAGCCGAATGTCCGCAATCTCGGCCTGGAAAACACCGGCCTGGAGCTCGACGCCCGCGGCGTGCCTGTATTCGATCCGGCCACGCTGCAATGCGGCTCGGCCCCGATCTTCATCGCCGGCGACGCCAACGACGTGCTCCCGCTGCTGCACGAGGCCGCCGACGAGGGCAAGAGCGCCGGCGAAAACGCCGCCAGCTGGCCGCGGGTTTCCCCGGTGCCGCGCCGCGCGCCGATCGCGGTGGTGTTCTCGGACCCGCAACTGGCGATGGTCGGCCAGCGCTACGCCGACCTGCCGGCCGACAGCTTTGTCACCGGCGAGGTCAGCTTCGAGGACCAGGGGCGCAGCCGCGTGATGCTGAAGAATCGCGGGCTGATGCATGTCTATGCCGACAAGGCCAGCGGCCGTTTCCTCGGTGCCGAATGGATGGGCCCGCGCGCCGAACATATCGCGCATCTGCTGGCATGGGCATATCAACAGCAATTGACGATCGATCAGATGCTGGCGATGCCGTTCTATCACCCCGTGATCGAAGAGGGCCTGCGCACCGCGTTGCGCGATGCACAAGCCAAACTGCGTGCCTGAGCCGGGTAAATGCCGCCGTGGCGGCATTCCTTCCATTGCCGTTATGCGTGCTGCCGCGCATCCCCGCCTCGACATCGCGGGGGTGCGAATTATTATGTAATTGCCGAATATTGTGATTCTGTCTTATTGGATTACATTTTTTATGGTGACGCGAACATAACCGTGAGCTAGCATAACGGCACCCTACAACTGGCAAGGAATGACGATGGCGACTTACAAACAATTGCTGGCAGAAAAGGAAAAACTCGAAGCGCAACTTGAGGAAGCCAGGCAAACCGAAGTGGCGACGGTGATCGCGCAGATCCAGCAGCTGATGGAGGATTACGGTTTGACGGCAGAGGATCTCGCGCCGCGCCGCCGTGGCCGTCCTCGCAAGTCGGCAGCCCGCTCCGGCACGCCGGCCCCGGCCAAATATCGCGATCCGAAGACCGGCAAGACCTGGTCCGGCCGCGGCCGCGCACCGGCATGGCTGGGCAAGAATCGGGATCGTTTCCTGATCACCGAGTAAGGTTGTGCGTGCAAGACCGTGCGTGATTGCAATTCACCAACGGTAATGCGCCGAATGGCAATATCCGGCGCGAGCGATGTCCTGCCAGGGGACGCGATTGACGCGGTTTGCCGCCGTGCCCCCGCATGATTCTGTGCGATAGCCGGTCCCGGGGGCGCAGCATACCCGTCCGTTTTTTGCGGGAATTCCCGTTTTTTGAACCGGTTCCGCCAAGCCTGCTTGCAGCAAGACATTGCGACAAGACATTGCGACAAGACAATGCGCAAGCCATTGACGGCGCTTAATTAAGTCTCTTCTTACAATCGAGCCGATCCTCCGTATTGCGACGGGTCAACGCAATACGGGCCGGCCGCCGCCGAATTGCCGAAACGATAACGGTAACGGTGCGCGGCGCATCGAAACGCTCGCCTCGCGCCAATACGATATCCCGCGCCGCTTCCGTGCGATCGTCCGATTCGCAGGTCAACCATACCGACCCTTGCAGGCAAAGCACGGTGTATCCTTGGCCGATCACCAGCCGAAGCGGTTCGGCGCCGATTCTGTCAACGCGGCCAATACGACCGATCGGGTCAATTCGGACAATGCCGTCGGGTCCGGCGAATGCATGCATGGCGATCTCCGTGCGTGCCCAGTAGCGGTGGGGCGCCATGTCATTGTGGTCGCGCGTCCGATAGCCTGGCCGGATGTTTCGTCATCCCCGGCATTCCGGCGCATCATGACCGGCGCCAATGACCGGCGCCAATGCGGCGCCAATGACGACCCAGCGCTACCATGACTGCGCATATCCGCATCAACCAGCCATGACGAAGATCAGTCCGGCCGCTTCCCAGGCCTTGCGCGCCATGTCCCTCGACGCGCTGCGCGGATTTGACAGCGCGGCCCGTCATTTGAGCTTTACCGCAGCGGCCGACGAGCTGTGCCTGACGCAGTCGGCCATCAGCAAGCAGATCAAGAGCCTGGAGGACGGGCTGGGCGTGCCGCTGTTCCTGCGCGGGGCCAAGGGGTTGTCGTTGACGCCCGAGGGCCGTCTGCTGCAGCAGGCCGCCCGCGAGGCGATCGAACGGCTGGCCGGCACGGTCGAACGCCTGATCGCGCCGGAGCGCAGCGCGATCTCGGTGACCACCACGCCGTCGTTCGCCACGCTATGGCTGGTGCCGCGCCTGGCGCGGTTTCAGGCGGAGGCGCCTGATGTCGACGTGCGTGTGGACGCCTCGGAGGCGGTCGCCAATCTGGACCGGGACGGTTTTGATCTGGCTATCCGGCTGCGCTCGCCGGGACAGGCCGCCGCCGCGCTGCTGCGCGAGCGCTTGATGCTGGTTGCCGCGCCACCGGTCGCCGCCCGCATCCATTGCGCCGGCGATATTCGCGGCGCGACGCTGCTGGTCTATCACGATCCCAATGCCCGCTTCGGCTGGATGTCCTGGGGCGAGTGGTATCGGCGGCTGGGGCTGACGGCCGCCGCCAGTCAGCCCTGCCTGTATTTCTCGCGCTACGAGCACGTCGTCGCCGCGGCCGCGGAAGGGGCGGGCATTGCGATCGGGCGCACACCGCTGATCCTGCCCCTGCTGGCTCGCGGCGAGCTGCAAGTGGTACTGCCGGAGGCCGGGATGAACGGCATGGAGTACCAGATCGTGCTTGCGGACCATGCACAGGCACGGCCCGCGGTGCACCGCTTCGAGGCCTGGTTGACGCGCGAACTGACGCGCGACGTCACCGGCTGACCGGAGACGCCGCGGCCCACGCCATCAGAAGCGGTGGCGCACACCCACCCCGTAGTTGTTGCCGTGGGACAGGCCGCCGACCTTGTCGTAGTAATAGGCGACATAGACATCGGTGCGCTTGGACAGGTTGTAGTCGTAGGCCACCGCCGCCGTATTGCGCTCGATATCGGCGACGTCGTTCTTGACCTTGCCGTAGGCATACGACAGCAGCAGGCTGCCGGCGCCGATCGGCACCGACGCGCCGATCTGTCCGTTGCTGTGCTTGATGTCGCCGGTCGCGCCGTCGATATCCGATCGGATGTGCTGGCCCTGCGCAAACAGCTTGACCACCTTGAAGTCGTAGCTGAGGCCGGCCTGCACGGCGTTCTGCTTGCGAAAGCCGACCATCGCGGCGGGCGAGGTCACGTCTCCCGGCGTGTTGTTGAACTTGACCTGCTGGAACGCGACCGTCGCGGCAAACGGCCCGTTGAAATACAGCACGTTGCCGCCCCACTTGTTCTTGCCATTGTCGCCAGCCTGCTCGCCGAACGCATAGATCGCATTGAAGCTGAGCCCGCCGAACTTCGGCGACGAATAGACCAGCGAATTGCTCCACCCGGAATCGCCAATGATGCCCGGATCGTAGACCGTGCCGCCATTGCTGCTGACATAGGTGTGGAAGATGGTCGGCGAGAAGTGGTACGAATCGACCAGCGGATTGAACAGGATCGTCGACAGGAAATACGGCGTGGTATTTCGGCCGAGCCGGACGGTGCCGGCTGACTCGCTCTGCAGCCCGACGTAGGCGCTGCGCGTGAACATGCCGTCGGCATCGAACCGGCCCGCGCGGCCGCCGTCGGCCCGATAGAAGCCATTCAGATCGAAGATCGCCTTCAGGCCGTTGCCCAGATCCTCGGTGCCCTTGATGCCCCAATACGACGTCTGCATGCCGCCGGCACCGAGCACATAGGCGCGATCGCCGCCGACCGCCTTGTTGCTGCCGACGTAGGTGTCGATCTGCCCGTACAGCGTCACGCTGGACTGCGCCAGCACGCCCCCGCTCGCCAATGCCGCCACGGCGGCCACCATCGCGGCCGACAGCGCGCGCGCCGGCCGGAATATCGTCGTTGTCATGCGAACCTCCATCGTTGACCCTGATTTCTCTCGTGCTGCCTTCTATCGAGGCGTCGTTGTCGTGATGTCCCCGCTCGGCTGGCTCGGCCGATTTACCGGGGTGTTCGGAGCAGTGTGCGGAAATCGGGCGGGACCGACCACCATCATTTTTCGTGCGACGCGAGCACAAAATGTGTGCGGTGGCGGAACGAGCCGTGCAGAGTCCCGGACGAGATGGCGGGGACGGCGTCGCGCCCGTTATGCGGCCAACGTCAGCGGCGCGTGCAGGCCGCCGATGGCGGTCTTCAGATGCTCGGCGAATGCGGCGGCAGAGGGCGGCAGCGCGCGGCCCTTGCGAGCGGCCAGCACCAGCCGGCCCAGCGCCAGCTCGGGATCGTCGAGCGGCACCGCGGTCAGCGTGCCCTGGCGCGTTTCGCGCAGCGTGCCGGCATGGAACTGGAAGCAGATCGCATCGGTCTGCCGGACGAAACCCTTCAGCGTCTCGACCGTGGTCGCCTCGAGCATCACCGACAGATGCAGCCGATTGCGCGCGGCGATCGCCTCGATCAGACCGCGGCTGGCAAAGGTGGCCGGGCCGAGGGCCACCGGGAAGGCCGCGCAGTCGGCCAGCCGCAGCGTGCGCCGTGCGGCAAGCGGATGGTCGGGCCGCATCATCGCGCAGAACGGCTGTGGCGCGGCCGCGAGCTCCTGCAGCAGCGGACTGGCAGGGGGATCGTGCGCCAGCAGCAGGTCCGCTTCGTCCTGCTTCAGCGCTTGCATCAGCGCATCGGTCCCGCCGATCTGCACATGGAATTGCACGCCGCGATGGCGTGTCTGATAGCGGCCGATCGCGCCGGGCAGGAAATCGGTCGCCACCGACTCCGCCGAGGCGATCCGCACCGAGCCGCGCACCAAGCCGCGCAGCTGTGCCATCTGTGCCGCCGCCGCGTCCAGGTCGGCCAGGCTGCGCCGGATGGTGGCCACCAGCACTTCGCCGGCCGACGTCAGCCGCACGCCGCGCGGCAGCCGTTCGAACAGCGGCGTGCCGATCTGCTGTTCCACCTCGAGAATCTTGCGGTTCAGCGCGGTCGACGCGACATGCAGCTGTTCGGCCGCCTTGCGGATCGAGCCGCAGCGGGCCACGGTGTCGAGATACAGATAGACGCGGGGAGGGTGGAGCATCGGCTCGGGGGCGCGCGGCAGGAATCGGAACGATCACTGGCAAGCAAGGATCGTGCGCGGTCTCGAAGCCCTGGAGACAACACGGGCGTGGCCGCCCTGCGCTGGCCGATCTTCCGTTCGCATCCTATTGTGGGACGTGGTTGGGTCGGTCCGATCGTATGCGGGGCGGCCCGTGTCTCGTAACAACACTGACGGAGCGCATGGCTATGCAGAAGATTGGATCGGCAAGGTGGCAAGGCGGCATCAAGGACGGCGGCGGCACGATTTCGACCCAGAGCGGCGTGCTCAAGGATGCGCCATACGGCTTCAAGGCACGCTTCGAGGGCGGCCCCGGCACCAATCCGGAGGAGCTGATCGGGGCTGCCCATGCCGGCTGCTTTTCGATGGCCCTGTCGCTGATTCTCGGCGAGGCGGGCATGGTGCCGGACAGCATCGACACCAAGGCCACCGTCACGCTGGAAAAGGAGGGCGGCGGCTTCAGTATCACGGCCATCCATCTGGACGTGGCGGTGCGTATCCCCGGCGCGGACCAGGCCGCCTTCGACAAGTGCGCGCAGACCGCCAAGGAGAACTGCCCGGTGTCCAAGCTGATGAAGGCACCGATCACGATGAATGCCACCCTGAATGCCTGAGTACCCGCCCGCCGCCGTGCCGCGCCCAGGCGGCACGGCGGCGAGATTTCCCGGGAACCGGGCGCGCAACGCGCTTTCTATAATGGACAGGGCGCAGCGCCCCGCCATCCGGCGCTGCTGCCCGCCACCTCAGGAGGCAACATCATGCAGAGCAGCGAAGCGGTGCTCACGCAGGCCCGCGCGGCGCTGGCCAATCTGCCGTTCCACGGCCAGCATCTCCATCCCACCATCAATTTGCGCCTGTCCGACGGCGCACTGATTCTCGAGGGCGACGTCCCGGATATCGTCGCCAAGACCCGGGCCGCGGCCCGGATGCGCAAGATCGACGGCGTATCGTGCGTGATCGACCATCTGCGCGTGGCCAACGGCGCGGCGCCCGCCGGCGATGGCGAACTGCGCAACGCGGTCTGCGAGCGGCTGCTGCAGGCCGTGGATTTCCGCAGTTGCAAGATCTGCGTGCATGCCAAGGGCCGGCTGGAAACGCTGCGCGAGGCGGTCGGCGAGCGCAGCGGCTGGATCGAGGTCAATACGGTCGATGGCATCGTGACCTTGCGCGGACAGGTGATCAGCCTGTCCCATATGCGGCTCGCCGGCGTGCTCGCCTGGTGGTCCCCCGGCTGCCAGTGCGTGGTCAATGAACTCGAGATCGCGCCGGCGGAACGCGACAACGACGAGGAGATCACCGAGGCGCTGCGCCTGGTGCTCGAGTCGGATCCGCTGGTCAATGCGGACCAGATCGCCATTCGCACCGAGAACCGCGTGGTCACGCTGGAGGGCTATGCGGGCGAGGGCGCACGCCGCCAGGCCGAACGCGATGCCTGGTACCTGCACGGCGTCGAGGACGTCATCAACCGGATCGAACGCCGGCCAGATGCCGTCTGAGGGCGCGGCGAGCGTTACGCCAGGGTTTGGCGCTGCCATGGGCCCGGCCTATCCTCAGGCCGCGGTCCCTTCGCGCAGCCCGTCCTCCACGCGCCAGTAACGGCGCCGCGCCCGCAGCGCATAGCGGGCGCGATAGTCCGACATCGACATCCCGGTCGCGCGCTGGAACAGCCGCCGGAAGGTCGCTGCATCGCTGTAGCCGCACGCTTCGGCGATCGCCTGCGTGCCGTGCAGCGAGACCTCCAGCAGTGTCTTCGCCCGCTCGATTCGCAGCGCATGCAGGTAGGCCAGCGGCGTCATGCCGGTAACCTGGCGGAAATGCCGCAGCAAGGTCCGCTCGCTGACCGCGGCCGCGCCCGCCACCTCGGCCAACCGGTATGGCGCGCCGATATGGTCCCGCAGCCAGCGCCTGGCGCGGAATACCGGGCTGTCGGCGGTCGGGGTGAGCCAGCGCTGCGCCGTCAGGGCCGGCGTCAGCAGCTGGCGTTCAGCCTGCAGCAGCAGCACGCGGGCACTGGCCTGGGCCAGGTCGGGATCGTGCAGATGGCCGAGCACGCGCAGCATGAATTCGGTCTGCAGGGCCGGCGCCACGCTGTGGAAGACGCGGCCGTGCACGCCCATCGGTTCGTCGTGGGTGAAGTCGCACAGCCGGTAGCGGCGCGCCATCCAGCTCTGGTAAAGCCACGGTGCGCCGATGCGGGCGCCGTCGAGCAGTCCCAGTTCGGCGGCATAGGCGATGCCGTTGAACGACGCCGCGATCCAGCCGCCCGCCTGCGCATGCCGCTCCACCAGCTTGAGCACCGCGCGTTGCTGTTCGAACAATTCGCCGAGATGCGGCGCGTTGCGCGCCATCACGCCCGGGATCACCAGCAGTGAACGGGTTTCGCCCTGTTTGCGGCCGCGCTTGGCTGCGCGCGAGCGGCGGCGTGAGCGGACCAGGCCCGGTACCGGCATCGGCAAGGCCCGTCCCGTTTCGCCGATGACCTGCCAGCTGAGCCCGCACTCGCGTCCCGGGCGCTGCAATTGCGCGATGCCGCTGGCCGTGCGCAGGACGTCGAGCGCGGCGAACAGCGAGCCCGGCATGGCATGGGGCAGCCACAGCAGCCGCACATGCAATGCCGGCGCCGGGCGGTCCGTCGCCGGTAGCGGGCCCAGTTCGGGGAAATTCGGCGCAGACGCGTCGTCGTCGGGGCAGGGCGGTGGAGGCGCTGGCATGGCGGGATCGACATCGGAAATGGCGATATTGGTCCTCCCCGATGCGGCGGACAAGCCCTAGCATCCCGGATTGACTCCCCGCACAACGCGGCCCCTTGCCGCCAACAACATTCGCTAACCGGGCCTTCACCTCAGGAGACTTCATGCAGCCACGCCTGCAACCCGCCGTACGCCGCCTCGCCGCGGCAGCCCTGTTCGCTTGCGCCGCCGGCGCTGCCACCATCGCAGGCCCCGCCCAGGCCGCGCCCGATGCGACGCTGCTCGAGGCGGCCCGCGCCGCGCAGCCGAAACTGATCGAATCGCTGAAGGAGATGGTGTCGATCGAATCGGGCAGCCGCAACGCGGCCGGATTGGCGCAGATGGCGGCGTATGCCGAAAGGCGGCTGGCGGCGCTGGGCGCAACCACCGAGCGCGTCAAGCCGAAAAGCGGGGACAGTCCGATCGTCAAGGGCACGCTGACGGGCAACGGCAAGGCGCGCATCATGCTGATCGCGCATATGGACACGATCTATCCGCCCAATACGCTGGCCACGCAGCCGATCCGCCAGGATGGCAACAAGCTGTACGGGCCCGGCATCGCCGACGACAAGGGGGGCATCGCGGTGATCCTGCACGCGCTGGAAATCCTGCAGGCGAGCGGCTGGCGTGACTACGCGCGCATCACGGTGCTGCTGAACGCCGACGAGGAAATCGGCTCGGAGGGCTCGGGCGAGCTGATCGCCGCGCTCGGTGAGCAGCACGACGTGGTGTTGTCGTGCGAGCCGACCGCGGCCAAGGCCGTGGTCAAGGCCGAGGCGCTGCTGCTTGGCGCCAGCGGCACCGCCAGTGCGACGATGGAGGTCAAGGGACGCGCCGCGCATGCCGGCGCCGCGCCCGAGCACGGCCGCAACGCACTGCTCGAACTCGCCCATCAGTTGCAGCAGACCCGTGATATCGCCAAGTCGGTTCCCGGCACGCAGCTGAACTGGACCGGCGCGCAGGCGGGCGTCGTGCGCAACCAGATTCCCGAGGTCGCGGTGGCGACAGCCGACGTGCGCACCACCGTCAAGGACGGTCCGCAGAAGCTGAAGGCCGCGCTCGAGCGCAAGGTCGCCGAGAGCCGGCTGGTTCCCGATACGCACACCACGGTGTCGATGGAAGAGGGCCGTCCGCCCTTCGTCGTCAACGAAAAGGGCCGCGCGCTGGCCAAGCGGGCGCAGCAGATCTACGCCGAACTGGACGGCCGTCAGCTTGCGCTGGCGGAAGGAACCGGCGGCGGCACCGACGCGGGCTACGCCGCGCTGTCGGGCAAGCCCGCGGTGGTCGAGAGTTTTGGACTGGCGGGCTTCGGCTATCACGCGCGCGACGAGTACATCGAGATCGACTCGATCGTGCCGCGGCTGTATCTGATGACGCGCATGCTGCAGGAAATCGGCAGGCAATAGCGCTGCGCTTTCAATTGGCGGCAATCTGAATCCAGTCCCGCGTCATTCCGATCTTTTCAATGCGCCCGCCGGCAATAACCGGCGGGCGCATTTTTTCTTGCGCAATGCCACAGAACCCGCCAACGCAAGTTTTGCAAGGCGTGCAGGGATTGTCTGTCGGATTCACAACGTGGGGCGCGTGCTGGCGCGGAATTGGATCGGCACGCCCGTTGCTAGAGCTAGAAACGCGTCGCCGGCGGCTCACCGCACGGCGTCTTTCGCTCACCCCACAACGGAGTTTCCATGGACACCTTGACCGATCTGCTGGATGCCAAGGGCTGCCCGCTGGGCCAGCAACATTTCACTTGGAAGGACCTGGTCCAGGCGCCGATCAGCAAGCTGGACGATGACGCATTCACCCGCGTCCGCATCATTCTGATGAATGGCATCGAATCCGATGCGCTGCGGCTCAAGCACATCATGTCGCGCTGCAATCGGGAATTGCGGATTCCGCTCGCGCAAATCCGCCGCGTCGAGCATCACCAGGCCACGATGATCAACTGGCTGATCGGCGCCGATCATTCCCCGCTGGAGACGACGATCGCCTATGAACAAGTGGCCATCGAGGTCACCGCGGCGGTCGCGCAGACCGAGCCCGATCCGTACCAGGCGCAGGCCTATCGCTTCGGCCTGCTTGAGGACTTCGATCATCTGTACCGCTATAGCGCGCTGCTCGACCGGCTCGAAGGCAAGGACGCAAATGCGATCACGCAGGGCCATACCGACATCGTGCCGGGACGCTCGACCTGGGTCGAACACCGCGCGCCGCAGGACGACGTGCGCGAGAGCTACGACCGCGCCAACGCCGCGCTGATCACCAAGATCCACGCCGCGATGATCACCGCGGCCGAGTACCAGACCCACGACTACTACATGAACATCGGGCCGCTGTTCTCCGACCCGCTGGCGCGCCAGCTGTACGCCGAGATCGCATCGATCGAGGAACAGCACGTGACCCAGTACGGCTCGCTGATGGATCCCGATGAAAGCATGATCGAGAAGTGGGTGATCCACGAAGCGATGGAGGCCTACAACTACTACAGCTGCGTGCAGCAGGAGAGCAATCCGCGCATCAAGGCGATCTGGGAACGCTTCCTCGACTACGAGCTGGGCCATCTGCATGTCGCCTGCGAAATGCTCAAGCGCCACGAGAATCGTGACCCCGCAGAGATCCTGTCCGGACCGCTGCCCAAGCCGATCGACTTCGCCAGCCAACGCGATTTCGTGCGCAAGGTGCTGGCGGACGAGGTCGACCTGCGCGCCAACGGCATGGACTTCGTGCCGCTCGACAAGGACAGCCCCGCCTCGATCGAATACCGCCGCGTGATGAATGCCGACGGCTCGCCGTCGCAGCTGGTTTCCGCCGGCTATGTCTGGACGCCCGGCACCGAACTGGCGCGGATGCACACCGCCGCCTGAGGCGATCGCTGAAGCCGCTACGAAGCCGCCACGAAGCCATCTCGCTGGACCAGCGAACTGGACAACCGAAACTGGAGAGAACGCATGCAACAGACCACCCAGATGGGCGTCAACCGCACCGGCGCGCAGATGTCGCCGATCGACACCGAGACCATGGAGCGTTATGCCGAGAACATGGGGCCGGACAGCGGGATCGACGACATGAACGTACCGGCCGAATCGCAGCCGGCCGCCGAGGTGCGTGCCCAATATATCGACGAGGCAGACCCGGTCGGTTCGGTGCCGCTGCCCGGTACGCTCAAGGGCGCGATGAGCACGACGATGGACAAGCTGACCGGCAATCGTCCCGAGGTGCTGATCGACAAGCTCGGCGAGCGCCTGGCGTTCGAACGCACCGGCACGCGCCTCTACGAGCTGATGATCGCCAAGTGCAAGGAGATGGATACCAGCGCGGTCGATCCCGACGTGCTGGGCACGCTGATGCATTTCCATGATGAAGAGGCTGAGCACTTCGCGATGGTCGACGAGACCATGCGGGCGATCGGCGCAGACCCGACTGCGGTCACGCCTTGCGCCGACGTGGCAGGCGTCACCGCCATGGGAGTACTGCAGACCATCGCCGATCCGCGCACGAACTTCGCGCAATGCCTCAATGCGCTGCTGACCGCGGAGATGACCGACAACGCGGGTTGGGAATTGCTGATCAAGCTTGCGACCGAGACCGGCCATACCGAGATGGCACAGAAGTTCCAGCAGGCGCTGACGGAGGAGGAGCAGCATATGGCCACGATCCGGCAGTGGCTGGAGCGTGCAGTCATCACGGAAGCGACGTAAGACGAGCGCACCAGCACCAGCACCAGCACCAGCACCAGCACCGGCGCCGGTTGCCGCGGCGGACCCGCGGCACCGCCCGCCTGAAGGAGGGCGCATGAAGGAAATGTTCTATCGCGACCATCTGATCGCCGCGCACGCGGTGCCGGTCGGCGCCAGCGCGGGCGTGCGCTACGGCTACCAGGGCGAGATCCTGCCGGCCGGCGCGCGCGCGGCCACGACGCAGGAGGACTTGCCCGCGTCCTTCGCCTCCGATGTCGAGACGGCGTTCGACAACGCGGCCACCGCGATCGAGGCCTGCCTGCTCGAGGGCCGGCGGCTGATCGATATCCGGCTCGACGGCGCCGACACGCCGGCGGCATCGTCCGACCCGGCCCGGGCCCCCGGCTCGGGCAATAGCAACCAGAGGAGCATGCAATGACCCAGAAGCAGACCGACCAAGGCAAGAGCGGATCGAGCGGCAAGGGTGCCGCGCAGGGTGGCAAGGGCGGTGAAGGCGGACGCGAGGAGCCGAGCCCGATCGACGTGCAGAAGTCCCTGAAGGGCATCGATTTTCCCGCCACCAAGGACGACATCCTCTCGCGCGCCCGCGACGGCGGCGCCAGCGAAGAGGTCATGGCCGAACTGGAGCAACTGCCCGAGCGCGACTACGATTCCCCGGCGGAGATCTCGCGGGAGTTGGGCAAGCTGCATTGAAGCTGATGCGCTCGACGCGCGGCATGGGCGGTGGAGCGCGAAGGTGAGGCTCAGGTACACCTTCTGCTGCGACTTTTCGCAAAAGCGCGCTGCGGTCTTGCGGCGCGCTCATCGATTGTCTAGATTGGCCCGTCTACCGTGGAGGGGCCAGCATGCGCACGATCAACCTGGATGAAGCTTCCGCCGACTTGCCGCATCTCGTTGAGATGGCGGCGCAAGGGCAGTCGTTTGTCATCGCGAAAGGCGGCAAGCCAATGGTCAGGGTCGTTCCGGTCCAGGCCATCCATCGCTCCGGTGAAAAGCGGATCGGCATTCTGCAGGATCGGTTCAACGTTCCCGAGGATTTCGACCGGCTGTGCAGTGATGAAATCGAAGTACTCTTCACTGGCCGGATATGAAGCTGCTTTTCGATACGCATATCTTGCTGTGGGCGTTGATCAAGCCCGGACGTCTTCCAGCCATCGTGGAAGACATGGCCCTCATTACCGCGGATCCAGTGGTCGCACGTTATCCCGGCCCGGTGCGGCACGTGTGACACTGGACCGAAGAGAGCCCAGACGGGTCCTTACGACACCGCCTCCAACACTGGCGCCACTACCGGCCGCGGTCCGGGAAACGAATAGCGATAGCCCATTTCCGGATCGCGCGCGAATATTTCGGCGGCCCAATCGACGAAGACGCGGACCTTGGCCGACAAGTTCCGGTTTTGCGGATACATGGCCGAGATCGGCATGACTTCTTCCTGCCAATCGCCCATGATTTCAACGAGTCGGCCGCTTTCCAGATACGGTTGGGCCATCACACGGGAGATGACGGCGATACCGTGGCCTTCCAGCGCGCAGCCGATATAGACCTCGGGATCGTTGGTCGAGATCGCCGACGGTAGCAGCAATTCATGGCGTTCGTCGCCGCGCGTCAGGATCCATGGCATTTCGCGGCCGGTGCGCGACGACAGGTAATTGATCGCGCGATGCTGCATCAATTCATCCGGCGTGGTCGGCGTGCCGTGCTGCTTCAGATAAATAGGCGAGGCGTAGAAAGCCAGGCGCAATTGGCCGATTCGGCGCGCCACCATCGTATCGTCGACGGTATCGCCGACCCGAATGACCACGTCGACGCCTTCCTTCAGCAGATCGATCGGTTTGCCATTGATCGTCAGTTCGACCTTCAGGTCCGGATAGCGCGCGAAGAACTCATGCAGATTGGGCACCAAGGCCAGCCGCGCCAGCCCGCCGACCGTATCGACCCGCAGCGTGCCGCGCGGGGTCTGGTTCTGATGCGTCAGCGATTGCTCGGCTTCGTCGACATCGGCCAGAATGCGGACGCACCGTTCGTAATAGGCGGCGCCTTCCGACGTCACGCTGATCCGGCGCGTGGTCCGGTGCAACAGCTTGACGCCCAGATGCGTTTCCAGATTCTGGATCAGCCGCGTCAGCGTGGCCTTGGGCAAATCGAGCGATTCTGCCGCGCGCGCGAAACTACCGACATCGACGACGCGGGTAAAGGCTTGCATTGAGACGAAGCGGTCCATGGCGGCTGTCCAATAAGAAAGCCATAGCGAGCGGACAGTGCCGCGCGGCTGGCGAGGGCGAATGTTACTCACTCTGCGAGGCGTATGCACGGTAGGGTCTTTCATTGGCATAACCGCAACAGTGGAGCGGTTATTGGCCGAATGGGGGACGATCTACCGGAACGAACCCGGGGCCGGCACGATTATTCCATCCGCAGAATAGTGCGTTGGCAAACTGCGCCTTTATCCCGCCTACGTCAATCACCATAATTCGGTGCAACGCAACATGCAAACCATGCGTCGAGCCGTTTCCGGCGGCCGCGCAACGGAACCCAGACCATGACCAAGCCGACGCAAGATACCGCTTCCCAGCCCGCCAAGGCCGGCGCCGCGGCGCGTGTGGTGCGGCATGAGATCGCCAGCGGCGAGCGCACCATTGCTGTGCACGTGTGTTATCCCGCCGGATATCCGACCGCGTGGGCGCCGTCTCCGCTGCCATGGTTGCTCTATCTGCATGCCGGCAGCTTCGTCGACGGCGGCATCGAGAAGGCGGCCCATCTGACCCGCCAGTTGGCCGGCGCGGTCCCGGCGGTAGTGGTCGCGCCCGAATACTCGCTGGCTCCGGACCATCCGTTCCCGGCTGCACCGGAAGACGCCTTCAATACCGCCGAATGGGTATTGCGCCAGGCGCGCCGGCTCAAGGTTGACAAGATGCGTTTCTCGCTGGTGGGCGAGGAAGCGGGCGGCAATCTGGCGATTGCGGTGGCGCAGATGCTGCGCGATCGCGGCCTGCCGGCGCCGCGCGCGCAATGGCTGATCCGCCCGGTCACCGACCCCTGCCTGCAGCACGCCTCCTGCGCCGGCCAGGCGCACGTGCCGCTGGAAACGCTGCAGCGCATGGCCGTTTGCTATCGCGATTACCTGCCGACGCCCGCGGCGTCGGTCCATCCCTACGCCGCGCCGGCGCATGCGATGCGTCTGGCCGGCCTGCCGCCGACGCTGATCCAGGTGGCCGAGCTCGATGCCCTGCGGCCGGAAGGCGAGGCCTTCGGTCGCAAGCTGCTCGACCGCGGCGTGGCGGCGGAAACCCGAATCATGCCCGGCGCCTGTGGCGCCGGTGTCGAAGCATCCCACGACCGATGTCAGGTATGGGTCGATGAAGGCGCGCGCTTTCTGCGAGAACGTTTCGCGGACAGCGACGAAGCCTCGCCACAGGCCGAACGCCGGCCGGCAGCCAAGCCTTCCGGTTGGGCGCCGTGACGTGCCCGCGGCCGCGCCGGTGCTGACACGCTAGCGCGGACCGCCATTCGAGAAGTCAGCCGCGTGTGAATGTCTCCGGACCCCGCGTCGGCGCCCCAGGGTCTGCATACCCGCAAGGCGTCGAACGGGCCCGGCGGGCGGCGTTCGTCCTTTTGCTTTTCCGGTTGAAGAAAACCCGAAACGGAGTGAAGAAATGAAGCTGCAATCCCGACGTAGCCTGATCGCCGTCGCCATCGTGATCGTGCTGGGCACCGGCCTGGCCACCACGGTCCTGCGCCCCTGGCATGCCGGCGAGGCACAAGCCGTGCCGAGCCCCGCCCCCAGCGCGGCGGCGGTCGATGTCGCAGCCGCCATCGGCAAGACCATTACCGAGTGGGACGAATTCTCGGGCCGCCTGGAGGCGATCGATCGCGTCGAGGTGCGGCCGCGCGTCGGCGGCACCATCGACGCGGTGCACTTCCGCGAAGGCGCGATGGTCAAGAAGGGCGATCTGCTGTTCACCATCGACCCGCGTCCTTACGCGGCCGAGGTGGCACGCGCCGAAGCCGCGCTGGCCGCCGCGCAGGTGCGCGCCAGCCATGCGCAGAGCGAGCAGGTGCGGGCGCAGCGGCTGCTGGACGACAACGCGATCTCGCGCCGCGAATTCGACGAACGGATCCACGCGGCGCGCGAGGCGAACGCCAACGTGCGCGCCGCGCAGGCGGCGCTCGATTCCGCCAGGCTGAACCTGGCCTACACCCGCATCACGTCGCCGGTGACCGGCCGCGTCTCGCGCGCCGAGATCACGGTGGGCAATCTGGTCGCGCCGGGTGCCAATTCCCCGGCGCTGACCACGGTGGTGTCGGTGTCGCCGGTGTACGCCAGCTTCGAGATCGACGAGCAGAGCTATCTGCGCTACACGGCGCCGGGCGCCGCGGGCGGCGCCAACGGCAAGGGCATGGCGGTGTATCTGGGCCTGGCCAACGAGGAAGGCCATCCGCACGAGGGCCGCATCCAGTCGGTCGACAACCGGCTCGATCCGCGCAGCGGCACGATCCGCGTACGGGCGGTGTTCGACAACCCGGACGGACGCCTGCTGCCGGGGTTGTACGCCAAGGTCAAGCTGGGCGGCAATGCGCCGCATGACGCGGTGCTGATCAACGACCGTGCGATCGGCACCGACCAGGGCAAGAAGTTCGTGCTGGTGGTCGACAAGGACAACAAGCTGAACTATCGCGAAGTCCAGATGGGGCCCAACTATGACGGTCTGCGCGTGATCCGGTCCGGCCTGAAGGCGGGCGAGGTCATCGTGGTCAATGGCCTGCAGCGCGTGCGGCCGGGCGACACGGTTGCGCCGACGCCGGTGCGCATGGCGCTCAAGCGCGAGCTCGAGCGGGGCAATGCCACCGAGAAGAGCGCGGACAACCAGCCCGAGCAGGCGAAGAAGGAGTCGGTCGGATGATAGAGAACCTGCACGCCGCCGGCGCCTGACGATCCGGTACTCCCCTCTCCCGCCTGCGGGAGAGGGGTTGGGGAGAGGGCAGGGCAGTCGATGAACCGACCGCGCCATTGCCAGCGCATGGCCCTCTCCCCGGCCCTCTCCCGCAAGCGGGAGAGGGAGGACACCGATCCCGCGCCATTTCATCGCCCATATGCTTTTCCATGGCGTCCCCAGCGGACCGCCAGGGGGCTCCCTTTTTATCGAGACCCGTCATGAACCTCTCGAAATTCTTTATCGACCGGCCGATTTTCGCCGGCGTGCTATCGGTGCTGATCTTCCTGATCGGTGCGATCGCCATGTTCAAGCTGCCGATTTCCGAGTATCCGGAAGTCGTGCCGCCGTCCGTCGTGGTGCGTGCGCAATATCCCGGCGCGAACCCGAAGGTGATCGCGGAAACCGTGGCCTCGCCGCTGGAAGAGCAGATCAACGGCGTCGAAGACATGCTGTACATGTCCTCGCAGTCCAACAGCGACGGCCTGCTGACGCTGACCGTGACCTTCAAGCTGGGCACCGACCCGGACAAGGCCCAGCAGCTCGTGCAGAACCGCGTGTCGCAGGCCGAGCCGCGCCTGCCCGAGGACGTGCGCCGGCTCGGCATCACGACCGTCAAGAGCTCGCCCGACCTGACCATGGTGGTCCACCTGGTCTCGCCGAACGATCGCTATGACATGACCTACCTGCGCAACTACGCGGTGATCAACGTCAAGGATCGTCTGGCCCGTATCCAGGGCGTGGGCCAGGTGCAGCTGTTCGGCTCGGGCGACTACGCGATGCGCGTCTGGCTCGATCCCGAGAAGATGGCCGAGCGCCAGCTCGCCGCCAGCGACGTGGTGCGCGCGATCCGCGAGCAGAACGTGCAGGTGGCGGCCGGCGTGATCGGCGCCTCGCCGTCGCTGCCGGGCACCGACCTGCAACTGTCGGTCAACGCCCAGGGCCGCCTGAACTCCGAGGAGGAGTTTGGCGGCATCATCGTGCGCACCTCGCCGGACGGCGGCGTGACCTATCTGCGCGATGTCGCGCGCATCGAACTGGGCGCGTCCGAATACGCGCTGCGCTCGCTGCTCGACAACAAGCCGGCGGTCGCGATTCCGATCTTCCAGGCTCCGGGCTCGAACGCGATCCAGATTTCGGACGACGTGCGCAAGACCATGGAAGAGCTCAAGGAGAACTTCCCGGACGGCGTCGACTACAGCATCGTCTACGATCCGACGCAGTTCGTGCGGCACAGTATCGAGGCGGTCACGCACACGCTGTTCGAGGCGATCGCACTGGTGGTGCTGGTCGTGATCCTGTTCCTGCAGACCTGGCGCGCATCGATCATCCCGCTGCTGGCGGTGCCGGTATCGATCGTCGGCACGTTCGGCCTGATGTACGCGTTCGGCTTCTCGATCAATGCGCTGTCGCTGTTCGGTCTCGTGCTGGCGATCGGTATCGTGGTCGACGATGCGATCGTGGTGGTCGAGAACGTCGAGCGCAATATCGAGCAGGGTCTGTCGCCGAAGGAAGCCACCTACCAGGCGATGCGCGAAGTCAGCGGCCCGATCATCGCGATCGCGCTGGTGCTGTGCGCCGTCTTCGTGCCGCTGGCGTTCATGACGGGCCTGACCGGCCAGTTCTACAAGCAGTTCGCGCTGACGATCTCGATCTCGACGATCATCTCGGCATTCAACTCGCTGACGCTGTCGCCGGCGCTGTCCGCGCTGCTGCTGCGCAGCCATGACGCACCGAAGGACTGGCTGTCGCGGGCGATGGACCGCGTGCTGGGCGGCTTCTTCAAGCGCTTCAACCGCTTCTTCGGCGCCAGTTCCGAGCGCTACGGACAGGGTGTCAAGGGCGTGGTCCGCCGCAAGGGCGCGGTGTTCGGTGTCTATGCCGTGATGCTGGTGCTGACCTGGGGCATCTTCCAGCTGGTACCGAAGGGCTTCGTGCCGGCGCAGGACAAGCAGTACCTGGTCAGCTTCGCCAAGCTGCCTGACGGCGCGACGCTGGACCGCACCGAGGACGTGATTCGCCGCATGTCCGAGATCGCGCTGAAGCATCCCGGCGTGGAATCGGCGGTGGCGTTCCCGGGCCTGTCGATCAATGGTTTCACCAACAGCCCGAGCGCCGGCATCGTGTTCGCCACGCTCAAGCCGTTCGAGGAGCGCAAGTCCGAAGACCTGAGCGGCAACGCCATCGCGGCGCAGCTGAACCAGCAGTACGGAGCGATCCAGGACGCGTTCATCGCGGTGTTCCCGCCGCCCCCGGTGCAGGGTCTGGGCACCATCGGCGGCTTCAAGCTGATGATCGAGGACCGGGCCGCGCTGGGCTACGACGCGCTGTTTGCCGCGACCAATGCGTTCGCCACTAAGGCGCGCGCCACGCCGGAACTGGCCGGCATCTTCAGCAACTACCAGGTCAACGTGCCGCAGCTGGACGTTCAGCTCGACCGTGTCAAGGCCAAGCAGCTCGGCGTGCCGGTGACGGACGTGTTCGACACGCTGCAGACCTATCTCGGTTCTGCCTACGTCAACGACTTCAACAAGTTCGGCCGTACCTATCAGGTCAAGGTCCAGGCGGATGCCAGCTACCGCCAGCATGCCGAGGACATCCTGCAGCTGAAGACGCGCAACGCCGCCGGCGAGATGGTGCCGCTGTCGTCGCTGGTGCAGGTCAAGCAGAGCTTCGGCCCGGACAGCGTGGTGCGGTACAACGGCTTTACCGCCGCGGACATGAACGGCGGACCGGCGCCCGGCTTCTCTTCGGGCCAGGCGCAGGCTGCGGCCGAGCGCATCGCCGCGGAGACGCTGCCGAAGGGCATCAAGTTCGAATGGACCGAGCTGACCTATCAGGACATCCTGGCCGGCAACGCGGGTGTGTGGATCTTCCCGCTGTGCGTGCTGCTGGTGTTCCTGGTGCTGGCCGCGCAGTACGAGAGCCTGACGCTGCCGCTGGCGGTGATCCTCATCGTGCCGCTGTCGTTGCTGGCCGCGCTGACCGGGGTCTGGCTGACGCGGGGGGACAACAACATCTTCACGCAGATCGGCTTCATCGTGCTGGTCGGGTTGTCGGCGAAGAACTCGATCCTGATCGTGGAGTTTGCCCGCGAGCTGGAGCATCAGGGCCGCACCATCGTGCAGGCCGCGATCGAGGCGAGCCGCCTGCGTCTGCGCCCGATCCTGATGACCTCGTTCGCTTTCATCATGGGCGTGGTGCCGCTGGTGGTGTCGACCGGTGCCGGCGCGGAGATGCGCCACGCGATGGGCGTGGCCGTGTTCGCCGGCATGCTGGGCGTGACGTTCTTTGGCCTGTTCCTGACGCCGGTGTTCTACGTGGCGCTGCGCAAGCTCGCCACGCGGGGCAAGGCCGAGCCGGAGCCGGCGCCGGAAGCACGGCCGGAACGCACGGTGGCATTGGCCGAACCGCAGCATTGAGCGCATGCCGCGGGGTTGCTCCCCTCTCCCGCAAGCGGGAGAGGGAGCACGCCGGCGGCAAGCCACGAACTGAAGAGCGACGACGAGCCGACTGCAAGTCGACAACGAAGAATTCGAGGATGAACAAATGACAGCAAACCTGCAATCGTGGATGCCGCGGCTGGCCACGCTGGCCGCCGCGCTGGTGCTGGCAGGCTGCTCGCTGGCGCCGACCTACAAGGTGCCGGAAACCGCGACCATGCCGGCCTTCAAGGAGGCCGAGGCCGCGCAGGCCGAAGGCGCGCAATGGAAAGTGGCCACACCCGCCGAGGGTGCCGAACGCGGCCAATGGTGGAAGCTGTTCGGCGATGCGGGGCTCGACCGCCTGATCGAAGCGGCCAACAGCAATAACCAGGACCTGGCCGCGGCCGCGGCGCGGGTCAAGCAGGCGCGCGCGTTCACCGGCGTGGCCGAGGCCGATCTGTATCCGCAACTGAGTGTGGGTCTCGATCCGACCCGGTCGCAGCCGTCGGCAGCGTCGCTCGGCTTGCCCGACGGCACGCCGGTATCGCCGCGCACCGTGCTGCGTGCACGTGCCATCGCCAGCTACGAGCTCGACCTGTTCGGCCGCGTAGCCGACAGCGTGCGCGCCGCGCGTGCCGAGGGCGAGGCCGCCGAGGACCTGTTCCGCTCGGTGCAGCTGACACTGCAGGCCGATGTCGCGCAGGCCTATTTCACGCTGCGCACGCTCGATGCCGAGCGTCAGCTGCTGCGCGCCACCATCGCGCTGCGCGAGGACGCGGTACGGCTGCTCAAGCGCCGTTTCGATGCCGGCGAAACCACCGACCTGGACCCGGCACGCGCCGAAGCGGAGCTTGGCACCGCGCGTGCGGATCTGGCCGACGTCGAACGCCGTCGCGCCAATCAGGAGCATGCGCTGGCGGTGCTGACCGGCGTGCCGCCGGCCCAGTTCGCACTGGCCGAGCGGCCCTTCGACGCTGCGCCGGTCGCGATTCCGGCCGGCCTGCCGTCCGAACTGCTCGAGCGCCGGCCCGACATCGCACAGGCCGAGCGCCTGATGGCCGCGGCGAACGCCCGCATCGGCGTCGCCAAGTCGGCCTTCTTCCCGCGCATTTCGCTGACCGGCGTGTTCGGCTTCGAGTCCAGCGAGCTGTCCAACCTGTTCCGCTGGTCCTCGCGTGCGTGGCTGCTCGGTCCGCTGATCGGCTCGACCATCGCGGCGCCGATCTTCGACGGCGGCCGCAACCGCGCCAATCTGGCGGCGGCACGGGCCCAGCATGAGGAAGCGGTGGCAGCCTACCGGCAGACCGTGCTGGTGGCGTTCCGCGAGGTGGAGGACGGGCTGGCCGACGTCCGCTGGCTGTCGCAGCAGGCGAGCGCGCTCGACAGCGCGCTGGCCGGCGCACGCCGCGCCCAGCGGATCTCGCGCAGCCGCTACGACGCCGGCGCGGTCGACTATCTGACCGTGATCGATGCGGACCGTACCGTGCTGCAATCGCAGCGCGCGGCCAATCAGGTGGCGGGCCTGCGCGCCGCCGCGACGGTGGCGCTGGTGCGGAGCCTGGGCGGCGGATGGGGGCCGGTGCAGGCGCCGAGCGACGCGGCGGCACGTTGATCGTGGCGAGGCAATAACGCAGAACGGCCGCTGCCAGCGTGGAGCAGGCAGCGGCCATGCCGCAACAAGAGGCCGGTCTTTCACCGGCCTTTTTTTTATCAAAGCATCATGCCGCCCGAGGCCTCGACGCGTTGCGCGTTGATCCAGCCCGTACCGGGTGCGAACAATGCCGCCACGACGGCGCCGATGTCGTCCGGCTTGCCGGGCCGGCCCAATGCGGTCACGGAGGATACGAAGGCATTGACCTCCGCGTTGTCGCGCACGGCGCCCCCGCTGAAATCGGTCTCGATGGCACCGGGCGCCAGCGTGTTGACGCTGATGCCGCGCTCGCCCAGCTCCTTGGCCAGATAGCGCGTCAGCACTTCGACGCCGCCCTTCATCGTCGCGTAGGCCGAGTAACCGGGCAGCGCAAAGCGCGCCAGGCCGGTCGACACATTGAGGATGCGCCCGCCGTCCGCAATCAGCGGCAGCAAGGCCTGCGTCAGGAAGAACGGTGCCTTCAGATGGATGCGCATCAGTTCGTCGAACTGGTCTTCGGTGGTTTCGGCAAAGCTCGCATGCAGGCCGATGCCGGCGTTGTTCAACAGGAAGTCGAAACGGTTGCGGCCCCAGCCGGCCAGTACGGACTCGACCTGCGCGGCGAAGCCGGCGAAGGTCCGGCTGTCGCCCACGTCCAGTTGCAGCGCGGCGGCGCGCCGGCCCAGCCCCTCGATTTCCGCGACGGCACGCTCGGCCTCGGCACGATGGCCCCGGTAGGTCAGGATCACGTCGGTGCCCTGGCGGGCGAGGTGGATCGCGGCATTGCGGCCGAGGCCGCGGCTGCCGCCGGTGATCACGGCGATGGTGGAGGTAGTGGTCATCAAGTGGACTCCGGTGGAAGTTCGGGTTGCGTTTCGGATGCGGTGGCGCCGCATGTGTCCACTTTATTGATTCGACCGGAGCGCATAAACTGCCGCCATGTGGCAGCTATGTTTGCAATACGTAAACAATTGACCAACGATCCGGCCCATGGATTCCCTCGACACGCTGCGCATCGTTCTGCGCGTCGCCGAACTCGGCGGTTTCGCCCGGGCCGCGGACAGCCTCGCGCTGTCCAAGGCCGCGGTATCGATCGCCGTGCAGCGGCTGGAGGCCAGCCTTGGCACGCAACTCTTCCATCGGACCACGCGCCGGGTCCAGCTGACCGCGGACGGGCAGGCGTTCTACGAGCGTGCGCGGGATCTGCTCGATGACATGGACGAGTTGCACGGCATGTTCCAGCGAGACGGTGGCGCGCTGAAGGGCCGCTTGCGTGTCGACATGCCGGCGGGCATGGCATCGCGCTTCGTGATTCCGCGACTGCCGGAATTCCTGGACCGGTATCCCGAGCTTTCGATCGAGATCAGCGGCACCGACCGTCGCGTCGATGTCGTGCGCGAAGGCTTCGACTGCGTGGTTCGCGTCGGCACGCTCGACGACAGCAGCCTCGTGGCGCGGCCCCTGGGGGCGATACGGCTGATCAACTGCGCCAGTCCGGACTATCTGCGTCGCCATGGCACGCCGCGCAGCATCGAGGATCTTCGCGATCATCGGCTGGTGCACTACGCCGGCACGTTGGGGCAGCGCCCGGTCGGATTCGAATATCCGGACGGCGGCGGCCATGCGGCATTGCCGATGGCGGGCAGCGTCACCGTCAACAACGGCGCCGCCTACGAAGCCGCGGCCGTGGCAGGGCTTGGCATCATCCAGGTACCCGCCATGGCGATGCAGTCAAGGCTGGCCGCAGGAGAGCTGGTCGAAGTCCTGCCGGGCTGTCCACCGCCGCCGATGCCCGTGACACTGCTCTATGCGCAGCGGCGCAACCTGCCGCGGCGCGTGCGCGTCTTCATGGATTGGATCGCACAGGTCCTCGAACCGCATCTCGAACCGATGCCGTCAAGCCCGCGCAGCGCCTTGCCGGCATGAGCCGTTGGTGTCCGGCGACGGCAGCCTGCTTGGTGAACTGCACACGCCGCTGCGGTACAGTCGAGGCCATGAGCAAGCCCCGTCCCACCGAGCCCACCCACGACCCTGGCGATGCCGCGCTGCGGCAGCGCGCCGCGCGCCGCAGCACGCTGGTCAGCGTCGCGGTCAATCTGGTGCTGACCGCGGCCCAGGCCATCACCGGCATCCTGGCCGGCTCGCAGGCGCTGCTGGCCGATGCCGTCCATTCGCTGTCGGACATGCTGTCCGATTTCATCGTGCTGTTCGCCGGCATACACAGCGGCAAGGGGCCCGACGAAGACCATCAGTACGGGCACCAACGCTTCGAGAACGCGGCTTCGCTGGCGCTTGGCGTGCTGCTGCTGGCCGTCGGCGCCGGCATGCTGTGGTCGGCCGCCGGCAAGGTGGACCCCGCCGCGGACACGCCGCCGGTCGGCATGGTGGCGCTGTGGGTGGCGCTCGGCACGCTGGTGTTGAAGGAATCGCTGTTCCGCTATCTGCTGGCGGTCGCGCACCGCGTTCGCTCGAGCATGCTGGCGGCGAACGCGTGGCATTCGCGCTCGGACGCCGCGTCGTCCCTGGTGGTCGCGCTCGGCATCGGTGGCAGCCTGCTCGGCTACCGCTGGCTCGACCCCGTCGCCGCGATGGTGGTCGGGCTGATGATCATCCGCATGGGCTGGCGTTTCGGCTGGAACGCGATGCAGGACCTGATGGACCGCGGCGCCGATGCCCACACCGTCGAGGCCATCCGGCACAGCCTGTTGTCGACCCCCGGCGTGCTGGGCGTGCATGACCTGCGCACCCGCAAGATGGGCGACCTGATCCTGGTCGACGTGCACCTGGAGATGGAGGCGATGCTGACCGTCGAGCAGGGCCATGCCATCGCAATGGAGGCCCGCCGGCGCGCGATGGAGAATCGCGACGTGCTCGACGTGATGACCCACATGGACCCGGTCCGCCGCGGCGGCGCCACGATGGACCGCGCGGCCGGCTAGCGCTTGCGCAGCGGCGCAAGCAGATGCGACAGGCCGTTGTGGTCGAGCTCCTGCATCAACGCCAGCAGCCGCCCGATTTCGCCGGGCGGAAATCCTTCGCGCGCAAACCAGTTCAGGTAGTTGCCCGGCAGGTCGGCGATCAGCCGGCCCTTGTATTTGCCGAACGGCATGGTGCGGGTAACGAGGAGTTGGAGGTCTTCGGGTTGCATGGCGGCTGCGAGCAGTTCGGCCGGGATGGGAACGCTTGTCGAACTGTTCGGGTGAGTCGGCGAGAACTACAATCGTATCCGACATGCCATCCATGGAACCGTCCACCACCTCGATCGCAGCCCAGCAGGCGATGCATGTCGCCCTGCTAGGCGCTCTCGGCCGCTGCCACGGCGCCATCGATGCCGCCTTTGTATTCGGCTCGTTGGCACGCGGTGCTGCGGCTCCTGGCAGCGATGTCGACGTCTTCATCGTCGGCGACATCGATTTCAGAGAAGTCGTACGGCTTTTCTATCCGGTCGAAGGTACGCTCGGTCGTGATGTCAATCCCGTGGTATTGACAGCGCGGGCATGGCGGACTCGGGTAAGCGAGCGTGATCCCTTTCTCTCCGACGTGCTGACCAGGCCGAAGTTGTTCCTGATCGGAAGCGAGCATGTCCTTGCAGAACTTGGTGGGGATCAGTCTCGACGTGGTGGTCCCGGATCGGAGGCACATCCAGCGACTTCTGGCCGCGGTCAGGCGAAATCTCGCTGATGCCCATATCGAGGGTCTGAGCAACGAGAACCGCTTCGATGTCGCCTACAAGGCGATCATGCAACTCTCCATGCTTGTGTTGCATGCCTGCGGATACCGTACGCCGACTAGCCGCGCTGGGCATCAGCGTACGGCGATCCGGGCCTTGCAAGTGGCCATGGGACTACCGGTTGAACGACTGATCGCGCTGGACACCTTGCGCAAGCAGCGCAATGCCACGGACTACTCCGGAGATACCTTGCCTCCCGCACTGGTAGTCGAATGCATCGAGGCAGGCAAGGCATTGCTTGGCGACGTCTTGCACTGGCTGCATGCCGAGAAGTCGGAATTGCTCTCCCAGGGCAGCAAGGACCCAAGGCGACTGTGCAGTGCCATCAACCAGCTTCGACCCCCGCCGCAGCCGTAGGCAGCGACGAACGAGTCCGCTCCAGCCGCACGCTCCAGGCCGCGACCGCCAGTGCCGATAGCGGGGCCAGCGCGGCGACCCAGGGCAGGGCGGTCAGGCCCGGTCCGTGGTCGATCACCATGCCGCCGAGCCAGGCGCCCAGCGCATTGCCCAGATTGAAGGCGGCGATATTGAAGCTCGATGCCAGGTTCTGTCCCGGGCCGCGCGCGTGCCGCAGCACGCGCAGTTGCAGCGGCGACACCGTGGCGAAGGCGGCGATGCCCAGGATGCCGACGAAGGCGACCACCGCGAACTGGTTGTGGATGGCGAAGGTCATCAGCGCCAGCACCGAGGCGAGTGACGTCAGTGTGGCGAGCACCGCGGCGACCGGACGGCGGTCGGCCAGCCGGCCGCCGAGCAGGTTGCCGACGATCATGCCGGCGCCGAACAGCAGCAGGATCGGCGACACCGCCGCCTCGCCATAGCCGGCCACCTTCGTCAGCAGCGGCTGCACGTAGGTGATCACCGCGAAGATGCCGATGGCCTGCAGGATCGTCATGGCAAGGCCCAGCATCACCTGCGGGCGCACCATGGTCGCCAGTTCGTCCTTCAGCGAGGCCGGCGCGCTGTGGTCGCGGCTGGCCTTGACCAGCAGGCCGATCACGGCCAGCGACACCAGTCCGATCAGCGTCATCGCCCAGAAGGTCGAGCGCCAGCCCAGATGCAGGCCGAGCCAGGCGCCTGCCGGCATGCCGAGCAGCGTGGCCAGCGTCAGGCCCGAGAACATCACCGAGATCGCCGAGGCACGGCGATCTTCCGGCACCAGCCCGGTCGCCACTACGGCGCCGACGCCAAAGAAGGTGCCATGCGTCAGCGACGTGATCACGCGGGCGATCATCAGCGTGGTGTAGTCCGGCGCCAGTGCGCAGGCCGCATTGCCGACGGTGTAGATCACCATCAGCGCCAGCAGCACCGCCTTGCGCGGCATGCGCCGGGTCAGCAGCGTCAGGATCGGCGCGCCGGCGGCGACGCCGAACGCGTAGCCGGACACCAGCATGCCGGCCGACGCAATGGACACGTGCAGATCGGCGCTGACCTGCAGCAGCAGGCCCATGATCACGAATTCGGCGCAGCCGATGCCGAAGGAGCCGGCGGTCAGCGCGTAGAGGGCCAGCGGCATGCCGGCGCGCGCGGGCTTGGCAGTGGGGTTGTTATTGGGCGGGATGGTGGCGGTAGGCGGGGCGGCCATGACAACTCTCCTATTGGAAGGTCCGCAGTTTGCCCGCCCCCATCTTTTTGAAAAACCGGCGGTATCATGAATCAGTTTCAATATTTGATTGATAGTCATGGACCGTATCGGCGATATCGCGCTGTTCCTGCGCGTGCTGGACCTCGGCTCGATCAGCGCAGCGGCGCGCAGTCTCGACCTGTCGGTGGCCGTGGCCAGTCAGCGCCTGAAGCGGCTGGAACAGGATCTGGGCGTGCGGCTGCTGCATCGGACCACCCGCAGGCTGCACGCGACGCCCGAAGGCGCGGCGCTTGCCGAGCAGGGCCGGGGGCTCGTCGAGGAACTGGAGGCGCTTGGCAGTTCGTTGCGCCGGGCCGGTGGCGAGGTCACCGGTACGCTGCGGGTGACCACGGCGTCGTCGTTCGGCCGCCAGTACCTGTCGCCGTTGTTGCCCGAATTCATGGCGCGGCATCCGCAACTGCGGCTGAACATCCATCTGGACGACCGCGTGGTGGATCTGGTCAGCGCCGGCTTCGATCTGGCGGTGCGCATCGGCGCGCTCGACGATTCGACGCTGGTGGCCCGCAAGCTCGCCAACAATCGGCGGCTGCTGTGCGCGTCCCCGGAATATCTGCGCCGTCATGGCACGCCGCGCACGCCCGACGACCTGTCCCGGCACGAATGCCTGGTGCTGGTAGGAAGCCAGGGGCGGCAGGACCTGTGGCGGCTGGAGGGCCCCGACGGCCGCGAGATCGCGGTACGGGTACGAGGCCGGATCGAGGCCAATACCGGCGAATTGCTGTCGGACGCGGCGCTGGGCGGGCTCGGCATCGCGCTGCATTCGTACTGGCATGTCTGCGCGATGCTGCGGGCCGGCCAGCTGGTGCAGGTGTTGCCGGACTACCAGATCGCCGACACCGGCATCTATGCGGTGATGCCGCAGAGACGGCTGGTGCCGCCCCGTGTGCGGGCACTGGTTGATTTCCTGGCCGAGCGCTTCGGCGATGTTCCGCCGTGGGAACGCGGCGGCAGCCGCGGAGGCTGAACCGAAACGGATGCGCGCCCGCGATCCTTCAACAAAAGCCGGTGGCGCGCGGCGGCGGCCACGCCATGGACCGGACGAGCCGGTCGTGGGCCGGTCGCCACCGCCAACACACCTGTCACGATTTCAGCTTCGATTTGCCGCCCTTGTGCGCGCCGTCCGAATAGGGATTGCGCGGACCGCTCCTGGCGCCGTCGCTGTAAGGATTGCGCGCACCGGCCCTGGCACCCTGGCTGTACGGGTTGCGCGCGCCGGCCTTGGGCCCCTTGGCCTTGCCGTTCGATGCGAGCGTCGAGCGCTGCTCGGTACGGGCGCCCTGCGTGTACGGGTCGAATCGGTCCGAACGCGCGCCCTGCGTATAAGGATCGAATCGGTCCGAACGTGCGCCCTGCGAGTAGGGATCGCGTGCGCCGGTGGTCTGTGCGTTGGCCGATGACATTGCGCCGAACGTCACCATGGCGGCGATCGCCATGCCAACGAGTCCGCGCGTGGAAGCCGTCGAAATCGGCGCCGTCGTCTGCGAAGGGAAAGGTCTTTTCAGCATCATCTACCTCATCGTCTGGCGCCGCGATTGCCGGCGCGGATTGCATGGAACAGTGGATCCGTTCCACGTTGGGTCATGCGCGGGCCGCTGTCGCGGTCAGCGCATGGTCGCTCAGGAAGCGGTGAATCTGGGACACGACGGCGGCCCCCTCGCCAACGGCCGAGGCGACACGCTTGGTCGATCCAGAACGCACGTCGCCGATCGCAAAGACGCCTGCCGCACTGGTTTGCAGCGGCAGCTCCGCGCTCGAAGGCGATGGCAGGTCGGCGCCGGTCAGCACGAAGCTCTTGCTGTCCAGCGCGATGCCGCAGGGGCCCAGCCAGCCCGTCTTGGGATCGGCGCCGATGAAGACGAACAGATGGCGCGCAGACATGGCACCTTCGATGCCGCCGGCGCCGCGGTAGTGCACGCGTTCGAGCCTTCCCTCGCCCTCGAGCTGCGTCAGCTCGGTCCGGGTATGCACGGTGACGTTCGGCAGCGAGCCGATGCGATCGACCAGGTAGCGCGACATGCCGAGCGCGAGACTCGCGCCCCGGATAAAGATGTGCACGTGTTCGGCGTGGCTGGCGAGGAAGACGGCGGCCTGCCCCGCGGAGTTGCCGCCTCCAAGCAGCAGCACCGGCTCCTTGCGGCAGAGCCTGGCTTCCACCGGCGTGGCCCAGTAGTAGACCCCCGAACATTCGAGGCTGGCCAGATTGCCCAGATCGGGACGCCGGTATTCGGCGCCGCTGGCGATCACCACGGTGCGCGCGCTGATGCGCCGGCCATCGGCGAGCTCGACACAGCGCGGATGCCGGTCACAGTGCAGCGACGTGACCTCGCACGGAATGCCGATATGCGCGCCGAACTTCTGCGCCTGCACGAACGCCCGGCCGGCCAGCGCCTGGCCCGTGATGCCGGTGGGAAAGCCCAGGTAGTTCTCGATGCGGGCGCTGGTGCCCGCCTGCCCGCCGGGCGCACGGCAATCGAGCACGGCGACCGACAGTCCTTCGGAAGCGGCGTAGACGGCCGCGGCCAATCCGCCGGGTCCGGCGCCGACGATGGCCACGTCATAGACATGGGCCGGGTCGAAGTCCGGAATCAGGCCCAGGCAGGAGGCCAGGTGGCGCTCGTCTGGATTGCGCAGCACCCGGCCATCGGGGCATACCACCAGAGGAAACTCGTCGTGTCTTGGCGTCAGCCGGGCCAGCGGCGCGATGGCGTCGGCATCCTGCTCGGCATCGAGCGTGGTATGCGGAAAGGCATTGCGCCGAAGGAAGTTCTGCAAGCCCCGGGTTCGCGCATCGCCCGGCCGACCGAGCAGGACGACGCCGTGGCCGCGCTCGAGCACCAGCACCCGTCGCAGGATCAGCGCCCGGATGATGGTCTCGCCGATGTCCGCCTCGTTGATCATCAGCTTGCTCAGTTCGTCGGGACGCAACAGCACCGCTTCGACATCCTCGACCACGCAGGCATCGACGACGGCCGGCTTGTTCGACAGCTGCGTGACATCCGAGGTGAACTCCCCGCGGCGGCTATAGACGTGGATGGTCTGCCCGGCGCGCAATCCATCGCGGCCGGAGATCCGCACCTTGCCCGACAACAGCAGGAACACGCCGGGGCATGGACTGCCGGCCCGGTACAGATAGTCGCCGGCGGCGAAGTGGCACAGCGAGCCGAAGCGGCGCACCCGTTCGATGTCGGCGTCCGCCAGCACCGGAAACATCTGGTGAAAGCGCGGATGATCGCGCACGCCGCCATCGGCTACCAGCGCGCCGTCATCGTCTTGCGCCTCGACCTGCTGTCGCGCGCCTGCTGCGTCGGGCGGGACCGTCGGATCCATGCCTGCTCCTGGTTGGCCGCCCGCTACGCCCGGGCCGGCAGGTCCATCAGCTTTTCCATCGTGATCGGCAGATCGCGGATCCGTTTGCCGGTCGCATGGTGGACCGCGTTGGCAACCGCCGCCGCCAACCCCGTGATGCCGATTTCGCCGATTCCGCGCGCGCCGAACTCGTTGAACGCTAGGTCCGGATAGTCGAGCAGGATCACGTCGATCTCCGGCTGGTCCGCGTGCACCGGCATCACGTATTCCGCGCAGTTGTTGTTGCCCGGAATGCCGTTGCGCTCGTCGAATTCCGTCGCTTCGAACAGCGCCATGCCGACCCCCATCACGATCGCGCCCTCCACCTGATTGCGCGCCATGACCGGGTTGATGACGCGGCCGACATCGATCGCGCTGACGACCCGCGCGACGCGCAGCCGCGAAATGCCCGGGTCCCAGCGCACTTCGACGAAATGGGCGCCGAAGGACATGAAGGACACCTTGTCGGTCGGCGTGCCGCCCGTATGCGCATGGCCTTCGGCATTGGCGAAGCGCCGGGCGCGAAGCACGTCGGCAAAGTCGATCGCCCGCTTGCCATCGGTCAGCTGCCCCTTGCGCATGCGCAGCGCTTCCGGCTTGACGCCGGCGAACTCGCCGCCGGGCTGCGTGGCGATGCCGCCCAGTTGCGCGATGGCGTTGCGCGTCGCCTCGGCGATCGCCGGCAATACGCTGGCGGTCGCCCACGACCCCCCGGAGACCGGCGCGGCGGGGAACGATGAGTCGCCCAGCTTGACTTCGATCCTGTCCAGGCCGAGCCCCGTCAGCTCGCTGACGGTCTGCGCGGCGATCGTGTAGGTGCCGGTGCCGATGTCCTGGATCGCGCAGAAGGCGATCGCGGTACCGTCGTCACGCAGCTGCACGCGCGCCTGCGCCGGCGTACGCCACGCGTCCCAGTTGCAGACCGCGACCCCATATCCGGCGATCTCGTTGCCGACCCGCATCGAGCCGATGCGCGGATTGCGCCTGGTCCAGCCGATCTTGTCGGCGCCCTTGGCAATGGCCTCGCGCAAATGATTGCTGGACCATGGCAGATTCAGGCTTTCGTCGCGCGTGGACAGATTGGCGAGCCGGAACTGGACCGGGTCGGTGCCGCAGGCCAGCGCCAGTTCGTCGATCGCCGATTCGAGCGCGAACAGCCCGGGGGCCGCGCCGGGCGCCCGCATCGACGTGGGGGCGCCGCGGTGCACCTCGGCAGTGTGGTGGCTGACCAGGACGTTCGGGCACGCGTAAATGCTGCTTGTCATGCCGCCGCAGTTCTCGACGTACTGCTCGATGAAGGACGTCGTATTGATCGACTCGTGCCGGATCGACGTGATCCGGCCTTTCGCGTCGGCGGCCAGCCGCAGCCGCTGCTTCGTCTCCGGCCGGTGTCCCGTCGCGGTAAACATCTGCGCCCGCGGCACCACCAGCTTGACCGGCCGGCCCGTCATCCGGGCCGCCGCGCTGGCCGCCACCGAATGCGGCCACAGGAACAGCTTGCAGCCGAAGCCGGAGCCGATGAACGGCGCTTCGACCGTGACGTACTCGGGCGGCAGTCCGAAGATCTGCGCCAGCGTGTTGCGATGGACCGTGACGCCCTGGGATGCCTCGTAGACCCGCAGGCGGCCGCCGTCCCACCAGGCGACGGTGGCGTTCATCTCCATCGGATTGTGGCTCTCGACCGGCGTGTGGTAAGTCGCATCGACCCTGACCGGCGACCGGTCGAAGACCGCCGCCGCCGACCCGCGTGCGTGTCCACGCCCGCCGTCCCGCGGCTTGCCGGCGGCGAGCGCCTGTTCGAGGTTCGCCAGCGCCTTCGTCTGCTGGTAGCTGACCTTTACCTTGTAGGCCGCTTCCCGCGCGTGCTCGAAGGTATCGGCGATGACCAGCGCGACAAACTGGCCGGCGTAGTGGATGGTCGCGTCCTCGAACGGCAGCCGATGCTCGTCGGTGATGGCCGTCGTCAGGATCGCCGTTGCCGAGATCGGATTCTTCGGAATGCGATGCAGCGGCAGGAAGCGATCGTGATGAAGGACATCGACCACGCCTGGCGTGCGCATGGCTTCGCTGACGTCGATGTGTTCGATGCGGCCGCTGGCGATGGTGCTGAAGACGCCGTAGGCGTACAACATGCCCGGCAAGCGCCGGTCGGCGGTATAGGGGGCGGCGCCGGTCAGCTTGAGGCGGCCATCGATACGGCGCGGCGAGGCGCCAATGGCGTTGGTAGTCACGCGGATCTCCGGAAACAGGATGGGCTGCGGATCGATAGGTGGCAAACGGGCGCTACGCGAGCAGGGTCGACAGGTTGCGGGACACCGCCTGCTGGCCGAGCAGGATCTTGAAGCCGTTCTGCCCGTACGATTTGGCCCCGGTCATCGCCGCCGCCGCGGCCGACTGGATCAGCGCCGGCGTCGGCGTCTGGCCGCGCAATACCGCCTCGGCGCCTTCGGCGCGCCACGGCTTGGTGCTGACGCCGCCCAGCGCAATGCGGATATCGCGCACGGCGTTGCCGTCCATCACCAGCACGATGGCGCTCGATGCCAGCGCAAACTGATACGAGGTACGGTCGCGCAGCTTCAGGTAGGCGGACCGGCTTTGCGCCAGCGGCGGGTCGAGCGTGACGTGCGTAATCAGCTCGCCGGGCTGGATCGCATGCTCCTTCCACGGCTCGCTGCCTGGCAGCAGGTGGAACTGCGCGAACGGCACCTCTCGTCTTCCATTCGGACCCTGCAGCTGGATCGTCGCGCCGATCGCCACCATGGCCACGCACATGTCGGACGGATGAGCGGCAATGCAGTGTTCGCTGCCGCCGAGCACGGCATGGACATTGCGATTCAGCCCTTCGATCGCAGGGCATCCCGACCCCGGCGTGCGCTTGTTGCACGGCGAGACGCCGTCGCGGAAGTAGCCGCAGCGCACGCGCTGCATGATGTTGCCCGCCGTGGTGGCCTTGTTGCGCAGCTGGGTACTGGCGCCGGACAGCAGGGCCTGGGACAGCACCGGGTAGTGGCGCTGGATGTGGGGATGCCGCGCCAGTTCCGTATTGCTGACCATGGCGCCGATGCGCACGCGGCCGTCTGCGCCCACTTCGATCTGGTCGAGCCCGAGCCGGTGGATGTCGACCAGCCGGGCAGGTCGCGTGATGTCGAGCTTCATCAGGTCCAGCAGCGTGGTGCCGCCGGCAAGATAGACCGTGTCGCCGGCACCGGCATGCAGCGCGATCGCTTCGTCGATGCTGCTCGCGCGCGAGAATTCGAAGTTGCGCATCAGCTCTCTCCTCGCAGTTTGCCGCGCGCGTCCTGAATCGCCGTGACGATGTTGCGGTAGGCACCGCAGCGGCAGATGTTGCCGCTCATCGCTTCGCGCAGCGATGCGTCGTCGGCGGGGATACGCTTGTCGCCGATCACGCCGACGGCGCACATGATCTGGCCCGCCGTGCAGTAGCCGCACTGGTAGGCGTCGTGTTCCCAGAACGCCTGTTGCACCGGATGCAGCCGTTCGCCTTGCGACAGGCCCTCGATCGTGGTGATGTCATCGCCCTGGTGCATCACGGCGAGGGACAGGCACGCATTGACGGGCACGCCGTTGACGTGCAGCGTGCAGGCGCCGCATTGGCCGTGGTCGCAGCCCTTCTTGGTGCCAGTCAGGCCCAATTGATCGCGCAGTACGTCGAGCAGGATCGCGTTGTTGGCCACGGAAAGCGTGTGCGTTTTTCCGTTGACCTTCAGCGTCAGCGCACGCGCATCGGCGGCTTCGCGGCCGGCAGGGCCACCGGCAGGGCCGCCGCTGGGCGCCGCGGATGCCGTCGGGATCCAGCCGACACTGGCTGCGCCGACGCCGGATGCGCCGACCGATTGCAGGAAACGTCGCCGCGTCAGTCGTGGTTTCAACGCGCCGGTCGCGTCGTCGAGCTGGTGCTCGCCGTCGTGGTTTGCTGTATCGCCCATGGGCCTGATCTCCGGGTGGGGGAAGGAGGAGATTTCATGGTAGTGGGCGGTGGGGCGTTGCGGACGCGGTCCGCGCGACAAGACCCAATGCATGCCGATTCGGGCCAAACCAGGCCGATACAAGCGCAATACAAGGCCAGCGCAACGAGTCTGCCGTGGACCCGTCGCCCGCCGGCTTCAGCGCGCCGGAACGAGGAAGCGGAACGTCGCGCCTCGCGGCGGATTCGGCAAGGCGCAGATCTGTCCGCCGAACGCTTCCACGATCGACCGGCATATCGCCAGGCCGACGCCGAGCCCGCGCGGCTTCGTCGTAAAGAAGGCTTCGAAGCAGTCCTTGCCGTCGGCCGTCGGCAGCCCTGGTCCGGTGTCCCGAATCTCGACTATCACGCGGCCCATCGGGTCGAGTGCGCTGACGACGCGCAGTTCGCGCGGATGTCCAGCGGCGTCGGCATCCATCGCTTCGACGGCATTGATCAGCAGATTCAGCACGACCTGCTGCAACTGCGTGCGCTCGGCGGCCGCGAACAGCGGGCCCGGATGCAGCGCCAGCACGATGCCGATGCCCTTGCTGTCGGCCTCGGCGGCGACCAGCGGCAGCGTCTGGTCGATGACCGCGTTGATATCCACCGCTTCGACACGCGCCGGTGCCTTTCGCATCAGGGCCCGCGTGCGGTCCAGAATGTCGGTCGCCCTTGCGCTGTCGCGCATCACGCGCTCGAGCGCGCGTACGGTGGCCTCGATGTTCGGCGGGTTTGCCGCGAGCCAGCGCAATCCGGCATTGGCGCTGGTGACCAGTCCGGCCAGTGGCTGCTTGACGTCGTGCGCGATCCATGCCGACAGATGGCCCATCGTGACCAGCCGGTTGGTGTGGGCCAGCTCCGCATGCAGCATCCGATTGCGGCGCTCGATGGCGAGCGCCCGCGCCTCGGCCTGCTTCTGCTGGCTCAGGTCCAGCACGATGGCGATCCCTTGCTGAACGGCCTCGTCGAAGGCGGTGGCGCCCATCAGGACCGGAAGCCGGGTGCCGTCCTTGCGAAAGTACTCTTTCTCGATGGGACGCAGCGCGCCGGTCCGCCGGATTTCGTCCATTTCAAGAACGACCTGGTCGCGCCATTCCGGCGGCGTCATCTCGAACCAGTTCATCGCGCCGTTTTCGACATCCTCGCGGCTGTAGCCGACCATGTTCAGGAAGGCCTGATTGGCGTCGAGCAGGCGGCCGTCGAGATCCCACAGCACGATGCCGATGACGTCGACCTCGAACAGCCGGCGCAGCCTGTATTCGCGGTTCTGCAGATCGGCGTACAGCCGCGCGTTCTCCAGCGACAAGGCGGCCAGCGTCGCAAGAAGTTCGAGCAGGTCCAGCCGGGCCTGCGCGAAGACGCGGGCCATCAGGTTGTTCTCCAGATACAGCGCCGCCTTCAGCCTGGCATGCGCGACGACCGGCAGGCACAGTACCGATCTGACGCGATGAAGGGCCACGTGGGGGTCGTGCTGAAAGCGGCTGTCGGCGGCGGCGTCGTCGACGAGGACCGTTTCACCGGTTCGCAATGCAAAGCGGATCAGGCCTTCCGGTACCGCGGCGCTCCATTTGCCGTCGTCGGGCAGGCTCACCCGGGTCCCTTCGCCGTCGATGGTGACTTCCGCAGCCAGCGAAAGGGTATCGTCCCTCGACAGCAGAAGCACCGCACGTGCTGCGCCCGCGTGCTGGGCCAGCGTCTGCATCAGGGTGATGGTCAGGCGCTCGGTCGTGCCGTCGCCATAGGCCGCGCCCGGCTCTATCCCGTCGCCTGTCTGCGGATCGGTCTGCCCGGACGCGCCTGCACGCGCCTGAATCGCCAATCCGTCCGGCAGCCGGGCACGGGCCCGCGGATGGAACCGACGGAGCAGCCTGACCTTGGCCTCGGCGCCCCAGCGACCATAGCAGTCCAGCGCGTCGTCGATGTAGGCGGTGGCGATCCGGCCGAGCCCACGGGTTGCATAGAAGCGGCTGGCCAGTTCGCGTGCGAGTCCTTCGATCAGCAACGAGCCGTGCAGCCGGGCCGCGCGCGCGCTGTCGTCGTACAGCTTTTCCGCCGCCAGCCCGTCGCCATCGAGGTCCGCGATCTCGGCGCTCAGCAAGAGATGGCGACAGGCGGCCATCGCCGTGCCCGTGGCCCGCGCCCAATCGCCGATCAGCGCCCGATGCCGGGCCAGGCGCGCGCGCAGGGGCTCGGCGTTTCGCGTGGTGACATTGCGCAGGGTCGCGCAGATCGCCAGCGCGGTGAAGAAGTGGCATTCGGCCTGTTCCGGGTGGTCGGCATCGAAGGCATCCGCATTGTGCCCGGATCGCTCGCCAAACACGGCTGCAGCGGCAGCCAGAGCGGCGTTGGGATCGCCCGCCAGGTAGTGGAGCATGACCTTGCTGGCCCAATAGGAATGAACCAGCAAGGTCATGCCCGAACCGGCGACGCTGCTTTCGAAGCGCCGGCCATCGAAGGCGCCATCGTTGAAGTCCGCGAGATGGCAGGTCTTTCCCATCAGGCATGCAAACGTCCGCTCCGGGACCTCCACCAGCTTCGCGGACTCGGACGATCCCGAGGCCCGTGCCAGTTCGAGGTAAGCGAGGACTTCGTCGTAGTCCTGTTGCAGCGCGTGGCCGCGCATCAGCAGATACATGCCGATCCGGTTCGCCAGCCGGCAGGCAAGGCCGGCATCGCCGCTTGCCGCTGCTTGCCTTGTCGCCTGGCGCAGCAGGTCGACGGGCTCGTACTCTGGTACGGATGTCGAGGCGATCATCGTCTGGAGCCAATGGCGTGCTCGACGGCGCTCAACAACTGCTGGGCCTCGAATGGCTTGCGCAGTATCCGTACCGAATCCGGCGGCAGCGCATGCGTACCGCATTCGGCTGGATCGTGTGCCGTCATCAATACCACCTGCAGGCCCGGCCGCCTTTGCTGCAGGATCGCGGCAAGCTGCCATCCGTTGATCACCGGCATGCGAATGTCCGAGATCAGGCATGCGATGGCATCGAGATAGGGGCACTCCAGCAACGCGGTGGCCGTTGCAAAGCACAGCGTGGCGTGGCCTACGGAGGCAAGAAGGTCGGATATCGACTCGACGATCGTCGGGTCGTCGTCGATCACGGCAACCACTGAGTCCGGCGCGAATACCATTGCCTTTACCTTTGCTTTTCCAGCCGGCCGCTATCCGCGGGAATGGTCCGCCTGCGGATTGCCGCGTCGAACCGGCGCGACGTCCTGGCAGCCGAAGGCATTGAGCTGTACCGACATGCGAACCAGCTCGGCGAAGGAGCCGGCGGCCATCTTGCGCATCACTTGCCGCCGATGGATTTGCAGCGTGACTTCGCTGATGCCCAGCTGCGCCGCCGCCTGCTTGTTCAGCAGGCCGCTGACCGCCAATGCGAAGACTTCGCGCTCGCGGGGTGTCAGCAGTGCATGGCGCCGGAGCAGGTCCGCCACTTCGGTGCGCTGTGCCAGCGTCTGCCGGTGTTTGGCGAGCGCGGCTGCCACGGCGGTAACCAGTTGATCGTCGCTGAACGGCTTGGACAGGAAGTCGATGGCACCGGCGCGCATCGCGCGCACCGTCATCGGGATGTCGCCATGGCCGGAGATGAATACGATCGGCGGATGCGCGCCGCCGGCCAGCTCGCATTGCAGGTCCAGGCCATTGACGTCCGGCAGCCTGACATCGAGAACCAGGCAGGACGGCGTCTGCGGCCGCTCGCAGGCGATGTACTCCTGCGCGGACCGGCATGCCACCACGCCCATCCCCATGGACTTCAACAGGTCCGTGGTGGCTTCCAGTACCGACGGGTCGTCGTCGATGACGAATACTGTGCTGTCCCGATTCATGTCCGTTCCATGGCGGTTGTCATTGTGGCGGCGGCGCGCCCTGCGGCGCACCGGTCTCGGTGGCGGCCCGTGGCAGCACCACGCGCAGGATGGCGCCATGCGGCCGGTTCGACGTCGCCGCGATGTGGCCGCCGAACGCTTCCACGATCGATCGGCAGATCGACAGGCCCATGCCGAGCGCGCCGCGCTTGGTCGTGACGAAGGCGTCGAAGCAGTCGCGGCCGTTCAGCGACGGAAAGCCGGGGCCAGTATCGCGAACCTCGATCAGATAACCGTCCGGATGATCGCCGTCCGTCAGCACCGTCAATGTGCGGGCGGCCTCGGACGCGCCGCTCATGGCGTCGATCGCGTTGACCAGCAGGTTCAGCATGACTTGCTGCAGCTGTACCCGGTCCGCGGTGGGCCGCATCGGCGAGCGGCCGAACGTGGTCTCGATCGCAATGCCCTTGCGGACCGCCTCCGGCGCGATCAACGAGATCGTCGTGGCAGCCACCTCATTGATATCGACCGCTTCCGCGGCGGGAGCGACCTTCCTGACCAGTTCCCGTGTCCGGTCAAGGACTTCGGCCGCATGCATGCCGCCGCCAACGATGCGCTGCAGCGCATCCCGGGCCTTGTCCAGGTGCGGCGTTTCTGCCGCCAGCTCGGCCAGTGCCGCCATGCCGCTGGCGGCGATGTCCGCGAGCGGACGCTTGACGTCGTGCGCGATCCAGTCGGACAGTTGGCCGATCGTGGCGAGGCGGTTGGCATGGGCGAGCTCGACATGCAGCTCGCGGCTGCGCCTTTCGCTGTCCAGCGCCCGCTGCTCCGCGGCCTTGCGGTCCGACAGGTCCAGCACGAAGGCGACGCCGCTGCGCGCTTCGTCGAACATGGCCGCGCCGATCAGGATCGGGACGCGCGTGCCGTCCTTGCGGATGTACTGTTTCTCCCAAGGCGCCATCGCGCCTGTTTCCCGCAGCTGCTGCAGCTTTGCCGACATCTGGGTTCGCCATTCCGGCGGGGTCATCTCGCGCCAGCTGATGCCGCCCCGCTCGACATCGGACCGGTCATAGCCTGTCATCGCGAGAAACGCATCGTTGGCGTAGGTGACGTTGCCATTCAGGTCCCAGAACAGGATCCCGATGACGTCGGATTCCACCAGCAGCCGCAGCCGCGCTTCCCGCTTTTCCAGCTCGGCATACAGTCTGGCGTTCTCGATCGCGGCGGCAGCATGCGTGGCCAGTATCTCGAGGATGTCGAGCCGCGTCGCGCGGAATGCGCCCGGGGTGTCGTTGTGCTCGAGATAGAGCACGGTCATCTGCCCACCGAAGCCCGCTATCGGCAGGCACAGGACCGAGCGCAGGCCTTGGCGGGCCACGGCCGGCTCGCCGGCAAACCGCTCGTCGCCGCGGGCATCGTCCACGATCAACGTCTTGCCGCGCTTGACCAGATGCCGGAGGATCGCTTCGGGCCAGCGCCGCGGCGCGTCGCCATTGCCGAGGTCGACCGCCACGCCGTCCGCGGCGAAGCGGGCCGAAGCCATGGTCTCCACCTCGTTCGAATGATGCAGGCGAAGCAGCGCCCCGCATTGCGCCCCCGTGGACTCGAGCACGGCACGCATCACCGTCACCAGCAGCCTGTCGAGCGCGAAATCGTCGTTGACCGGCGACGGCCGCTTGACGAAATCGGCAAAGCTGAACTGGTGCAGCGGCATCATTGCCGTCGGAGCCGGCTCCGCTGCATCCGCCGTGAATCGACTGGCGATCGGATGGGCACGTTGCAATTGATCCGCCTTGGCCCGGGCGCCCCACTGCCAGTAGGCCTCGATGGCGTCGTGCAGGTAGATGGCCGCGATGCGTTCGAGCCCTCGCTCCTGGTAAAAGCGCGCGGCCAGCTCGGCCGCCAGCGCCAGGACATGCCTGAATCCGTTCTTGCCGGCGGCCCGTGCACTGCGTTCGTACAGCTGGCCGGCTTCCAGCGTGCGACCTTCGATCCGGGCGATCTCGGCGCCCAGCAGCAGGTGCTTGTCGGTGAAGGTGCGCGATTGCGATTCGGCGGCCCATTTGCGGATCGTCAGATAGTGCTCGTCGAGCTGCGCGCGCAGCGCCGGACGCCGCTCCTCGGGTGCCGAATTCCAGGCGGCCGCGGCGGCCAGCCCGGTATAAAACCGGTACTCGAGATGGCGGACCAGGTGGATCTGGCCGGGCGGCCCTTGCTGGAATCGCTTCGATGCCGCGAGCGCCGCGTCGTACTGGCCGGCCAAATAGAGCAGCATGGTCATCGACGTCCAGTAGAGTTGGGAGACGACATTCAGCCGCGGTCCGCGGACGTCGGCTTCGAACGCGGCGCCGTCGAAGTCGTCACCCGTAAAGTCAGTCAGGCTACGGGTCTGTCCGCGCAGGCAGGCAATGGTGCGCTCCAGTGTCGTCAGCAGCGCGATGCCGTCCTGAAATCCGGTTTCCCGCGCAAAACCGAGGTAGGCAAGGCACATCCGGGCGTCCTCCGCAAGATCGCGGCCCTGCATGAACCGATGGATGGCGCAGTGGAAGGCGGAGAAGCAGGCGAAATAGATGTCGCCCGCCTCGATGCCCTTCTGGTAGGCCAGGCGCGACCATTCGGCGCTTTTCTCCAGCGGCTGCGTCCAGGCCGCCGTCAATGCCATCGTATTGAACGTCCTGGAAGTTTCACGGCTGGTGGCGGCCTGGGCGGCTTGCGCGGCCCGCTCGCATGCGTCCAGGGCCAGGCGATATCCCTCGCGGTAGCGCCCCAGCGCGGGGCCCATCAGCAATCCGAACAGCGCGAATCCCTGGTTGGACGAGCGGGCCGATCCATGGTCGAGGCTCAGCGTCACCATGTTGCAGACCACGACAATGGCCAGCCTGAAGTCGGTGAAGCTGGCCGCCGGCCACGTATCGGCGAGCAGCCGCATCGACATCAGCCGCAGCGGATCGGTCATGGCCGGCAAGCCGGCGATCGACCGCACGGCATGCTCGTCGAACCGGCGCCAGGCCGATTCGAGGGCGAGGTGCACGTCGTCGGCGCAGGGATGGGCGTCCAGCGGGATGCCGAGCCGGTTCAGTGCCGCGACCGCCGTGTCGACGGCCAGATCGTTCTCCGAGCTGACCATGTGCAACTCGATCTTCAGGCGATTGGCCGCGGCGATCTCCAGTTCGGTGCGGGCGAGCGTGAACAGCTCGCCGATCATGGCCTTTGCCTCGGCCACGCCGCCGGCAAGGAAGCGGCATTCGGCATGTTCGAGCGCGAGCTCGTATGCCAGGGCGCGCTGATCGCGTTCATCGGCGCTGGCCAGTTGAGCGCGGCCGGTCGCCAGGTAGTCGCATGCCGCCGCGTAAGCGGTGGAGGCCCTTGCCTTGCGGCCGGCGCGCAGATTCAGCGCCGCAACGTGCGGCCGTTGCGCCGCCGAGATCGGTCCGCCGCGATTCAGATGGCCGACGATCTCAAAAAGGTGGTCGTCGAGATCTCCGTCCGTCGTGTTGTTCAGCAGCAGCATCCCGATGCGCCGATGCATCTGGCTCCTGGCGGCATCCGGTTGCAGCGCATAGGCGGCCTCGTGGACGCGGTCGTGAGCGAAGGCGTACTCGCTCGAATACCGCAGCACCAGTCCGAGCGCGATCGCTTCCTCGAGATGGCGGCGGACGTCCTTCTCGCTGGCCGACAGTGCTATGGCCAGCTTGTACGCCGGCGTCCGGCTTCCCATGCAGGCCAGCACCGTGACCGCGTGGAGCGACGCCTCGGAAAGGCGTGTCAAACGCTCGACCATCAGACCGACGATGTTGTCGGCGATCTCGCGCCGGCGAATTCGCTCGAGGTCCCAGCCCCAGCCGCGGCTCGGGACGTCATAGACCAGCAGGCCATCGTCCGCCAGCGCGGCGACGAACTGCACGATGAAGAACGGATTGTCGCCAGTCTTGTCCAGGATGCACGCGCTCAGTGCGGACACCGCGCTGACAGGACATTTCACCGCGTCGGCGATCATCTGCGCGACCTGCGCCTTGCCGATGCCGCGCAGCGAAATATCCAGCGGCGGGCTGGGCTGGGCGTGAAGTTCATCGAGCAGGCTGGCGAGTTCCGGCCGGCCTTCCACTTCGTTGCTGCGGTACGAGCCGATCAGCAGCAGGTTGGCCATGTCGGGATGCGTTGCCAGGTCGCGAAACAGGTCCAGCGTCGCGGTGTCCAGCCACTGCAGATCGTCCAGGAACAGGACCAGCGGATGCCCGGGACGGGCGAATACCCCGATGAAGCTGCGGAACACGCGCAGGAAGCGCGCGCGCGCCTCGGTGCCGGAAAGCTCCGAGATCTCCGGCTGCGGGCCCAGCAGATGCTTCAAGTCGGGGATCAGGTCGACGATCAGGCCGCCATGGCCGCCCAGCGCCGCCTGCAGCGGCGCACGCCAGGCCTGCAGATCATGCTCGGTCTTGCCGAGCAGCTCGCGGACCAGAGGCTGGAGTGCTTGGGCCACGGCTGTGTACGGCTCGGCGCGCTTGTACTGGTCGAACTTGCCGATCGCGAAGGGGGCGGTCGATGCCGCGAGGGTCTTGCGCAACGCGTCGATCAGCGCGGACTTGCCGATACCGGAATAGCCGGAGACCAGCACCACCCGGCGCTCGCCCGCATTGGCGACGTCGGCATAAGCGGCTTCGAGCTGCGCCAGCTCGGCGTCGCGGCCATAGAGTCCTTCGCGGAAGCGGAATCGTTCGGGCGATTCGCCCGCCCCGGGGGGAAACGGCCGAATCGTCCGGTCGGCCTCCCATTGCGCCAGGCAACGGGCAAGATCGGATGCCAGCCCGCTCGCGCTCTGGTAGCGGTCGCACGGGCTCTTGCCGAGCAGTTTCATCACGATGTCGGAGAGCTGCGCCGGCACCGATTCACGCCGGTGCATGGGCGGAGCCGGTTGCCTGGCCAGATGGCCATGGATCCATTCCGCCGGGCTCGATGCGGTCAGGGGCAACGTGCCCGTGAGCAGTTCGTAAAGCGTGACGCCCAGCGAGTACAGGTCGCTTCGTTGGTCGACGCGCCGATGGATGCGGCCGGTCTGCTCCGGTGCCATATAGGCGAACGTGCCGAACGTTGGGGCTTCGTCTCCCGGATCCTGGCCGGGCGGCACCGCGATGCCGAAGCCGGTCAGGCGGGCGGTGCCCGTCGCCGCATCGAACAGGACGTTTCCCGTACGGATATCCCGGTGAAGCCATCCCGCCTGGTGCATCTTCGAAACGGCGGTGGCCAGCGCGATCGCGATGGCCAGGAATCGCTCGATGGCCAGCGCCGGCCCGGCCAGCCGCGACGCGATGTCGCCGCCCGGATCGTGCAGCAGCAGTGCGCCGCTCTGCTCGACGAAGGCAAGCGGAACGACCGCCCATTCGCCATCGAGCCGCTCCTTCAGCCGGTCTTCGTGGCGCAGGCGGGCGCAATCCGGCTTGCGGCCGGGGCGGCCGACCGCTTCGACCACCAGCAGCGCAGATGCAAGGGGCTTCGCAGGGGAGGGGTGTCCGCGATAGATCCGGCGATCGGGCTCGTCGGACAGCAGTTCGATGTGGCCGCCGAACCAGTCGCCAGCTGGGCGCGGGTCATGCATCGCGACGATCTCCGTGCACGTCCTGTCTCCCTTGTCGGACTGGTCCGCGTAGTCGTGTAGCCGCGGCCAGCGCGGCCGTCGGGGTGCCATATGATCGCGCGAACCGTGCCGACTATCCAGCCCGCGGTATGCCGCTCGACATCATACAAAGCCATGATTTACGTGCGGGCCCAAATGCTGTTGCCTGCGGGCCCTTGGACAGGGCGCGGAGGCGCTGCCGCTGCGCCGAGACACCCGGCGGCGTCGATCCTGCCGCTGGCGATCGCCGTCGCGGCAAGGCGGTCGGTCCAGTGGCCGCTGACGATCAGGCCGCCACGATGCGCGAGCCGGACGCCCGCCGCGAACGGCTGGCAACAGGTGGCGTGGCCGGACCCTGTGGCCTGAAGGTGGACATAGGCCAGGGCTTCGGTGCCGACCGCGCGTACGGCCGCCTGCGCACGCGCCAGTTCCGCCGCCGTCGTCGGCAGGCTCAAGGTCAGCCCGACGCGGCCCGGCGGCCATGTGTTCAGCAGCGCCTGGACCGCGTCGCGCAGGAAGCCGCTGTCGGCCGACGTCCGGCCGATCCGATCCGGCCACGTACCGAGCGTCGCGGCAAGCTCGACCCCATCGAAGCCCGCGTCGATGGCCTGCTCCGCCGCGGTACGGTACGCGTCGAGCGCCGCATCGATCTGGTCCTCGTTCAGCGGCAAGCCGACCGCACCGGCCGATGCGCCGATGCGCGCCACGGCAATGCCGCCTGCCGCATGGATCGAACGCGTGGTCTCGAGCCAGCCATTGACCTCGCTGGCGCAGGCGATCCCCGTTGTCAGCGGATGACCCTGTCCGGCCAGCGCGCCGTCGGCCAGCGCGCAGACCCTCAATCGGCCTTCGGCGGTTCCGTGGCTGTCGGCCTGGCGGGCGCAGCGGACAGGGTCCGCCGGGGCGCCGACCATGAAGAGCCGGTGTCGCAGGCGTAGCGCGCCCAGGGTCAATGGCAGGAGCAGGGCTCGAAAGGGTTCGGCGGTCATGGTTGGGTGAGGCAGTGCCGCGGGGACACCGTTGATGTTGGTCCAGCGGTGCGGCAGGGGCGAGTTATTCGTTGCTAAGAATCGCCCGGCATGGACGCGGGCCGGCAGGAGGTGGGGGCAGGAAGGATCAGGCGCCCGCAGCGTTCTTAGCAAGTCTTAACTCGCGTTATGCGGAGTCGCCGACAAGAATGACCGCAATGCATTTCTGTCTCCACTGAGCCACAGATCCCCATGAATACGCCGCCAGCCGCCACGTTGGGCCTTGCCGCAAGGCGCATTCCGCCGCCTCCGACCGTCCACGCCGCGACCTCGCTGCTCGAGCCCGGCATCCCGCGACATGTGATGGACAACGGGGTGCCCGGGCGCGGCGCTCCGTTGTCACCGGGCGCCCGGGTTCAGGCACGGCGGGGGGCAAGCTGGCTGATGCCGGTCACGGTGTGGGAGTCCTCCGCGGATGGCGAGGCCGCGCCCGTACCGCCGCCTGTAGACGGCCATATCCTGGAGTGGCATTTGTCGGCCTCCACCGTGCAGCGGGTGTTGCCGTCCGGCCACATCATCGAAACGCTGCCGCCGAACGGCTTCCTGCTCCGCCCGATGGGGCTGTCGCTGCGGGTGAAGACGGCCGGCCCGACCTGCTACGTCCATTTCCATTTGGCCGACACCTTTCTGCGTACCGTCGCCGTGGACTGGCTCGGCGATGCGGCCGACTGCGACGGCTTGCTTTGCTGCGGGCAACTGATGAGAAGCGATGCTCAGCTTGTGTCGATGCTCGATGTGTATTTGCGCCGCGCGCTGGACCCTGACGAAGCGCCGACCCGGCTCGAAATGGACAGTCGCGCCCACCTGATTGCGTTGCAGGTCCTGCGGCGCCATTCCACGCTGGTCGAGGGGCAGCTCCGCGCCAGGCGCGGCGGCCTGGCGCCCCATCAGTTGAAGAAGGCCTGCGAGCTGATGACGCGCGATCTCGCCGAGGATATTCCGCTGAGCGTGCTGGCTGGCGAGATCGGCGTTTCGTACCATCACTTCTGCCACGCCTTCAAGATGTCCACCGGACAGCCGCCACGGCAATGGCTGGTCGAGCGCAGGGTCGAGGCCGCGTGCGAACTGTTGCGGACCACGCGCATGACGGTGACCGAGATTGCCGCTGCCGTCGGATATGACGACCAGAACCAGCTGCTGCGCGTGTTTCGCAGCAGGCGCGGGACCACTCCCGGCGCGTATCGGCGCGAATTCCAGGATGTCGCCGGCACCGCGGCCGTGGCCATGACCGTGGCCGCATGACGGCTTGAGGCCGAGCATGGAATCGGCTCGCTCGCCGCGAGCGCCCTGCAATGTGTCATACAATCGCCCGCTTTTTCGCCGGGCATGCCTTTGCCTCACCCGATTGGACTAATAGAAAGCTGTGATTCCGGCGCGCGCCCGCGTCACGGTATCTTCGCGCCGGAAGCCGTCATCGAGTCGGGGACGCAATGGTCGGGCGATTTCAATTCCTTGTTCCGGGAGCGAACGGCGCTGCCCTGATGGCGCGGCAGGGGCCATAGCCATGGCGCCCGAAGCGACGCTGAACTTCGGCCCTTTCAGCCTGCTCCCGCGTCAGCGCGTATTGCTGGAGGGCGGGGTGCCGGTACGGCTCGGCAGCCGCGCGTTCGATCTGCTGGTGACGCTGGTGGAGCGGGCTGGCGAAATCGTTCCGAACGCCGAACTGATGGCGCGCGTCTGGCCAAATGTGATCGTCGAATCCGGCGCGCTCAGGGTCCATCTGGCCGGCCTGCGCAAGGCGCTTGGCGATGGCCGGCAGGCACAGCGCTACATCGTCAACGTGCCGATGCAGGGCTACTGCTTCGTTGCTCAGGTCACGCCGGGAAGCGCGCCGGATTTGCCGGTAACGACTGCCTCCGAAGCAGGCGGAGCGGGCGGGATGGCCGGCGCAGGCGGCCCGATACCCACGGCAACAGGCACCGTGCCGGCCCCGCATGCGCCGATGGCGATGCCGCTGCCCGCGCAGGTAGCGCGCGTGATCGGCCGGGACGAGGTCGTCGCCGAACTGGTGCGGGAGCTGCCGCAGCGGCGGTGCGTCACGGTGACCGGACCGGCCGGAATGGGCAAGACCACGGTCGCACTCGCCGCGGCAAGGCAGCTTTCCCCTTCGTTTGACCAGCACGCGGTATTCGTCAATCTGGCGCCGCTCAAGGACGCCTCGCTGGTCACCAACACCGTTACCGCCGCGCTCGGGATTTTCGCGCCCGGTGCGGCATCCTTGCACGTCCTGCTGACCCATCTGCGGGACCGTCGCGTCCTGATCGTGCTGGACAATTGCGAGCATGTGATCGAGTCCGCCGCGGAACTGGCCGAGGCGCTGCTGACAGGCGCGCCTGGCGTCCACTTGCTGATGACCAGCCGCGAGCCGCTGCGCATCCACGGCGAATGGGTCCAGCGGCTCGGCTCGCTCAGCGTACCTCCCATGCTGGAAAAGCTCAGCGTGCACCAGACACTCGGCTATGCGTCGGCGGACCTGTTCGTCGAGCGCGTCAGGGCCAGCCTAGATTCGTTCGAGCTATGCGAAGCCGATCTGCCGGCCCTTGGCCGGATTTGCCGCGCGCTCGACGGCATACCGCTGGCACTTGAACTGGCGGCCGCGGGGGTGGACCGGCTCGGCATGCGTGGCGTGGCTGCCCATCTCGACGATCGGCTCGGCCTGCTGACCCGTGGACGCCGCACCGCGCTGCCGCGCCACCAGACTCTGCGGGCGGCGCTGGACTGGAGCTATGCGCTGCTGCCCGAACCGGAGCGCTGCCTGCTGCGAAGCCTGTCGATCTTCCGTGGCCGGTTTACCGCGGAAGGGGCCAGGGCCCTGATGGACGGTTGCGCGATGGCCGGCGATGTCGACGAGCATCTTTACAACCTGGTCAGCAAGTCGCTGCTGATGTCGGACGTCAGTGGGGAGGTCGCGCAGTACTGGCTGCTGGAGACCACGCGCGAGTATGGGCTGGCGCAGATGGAAAGCCATGGCGAAACGGCCAGGGTGTCGCGCCTGCATGCCGGCCACATGGTGCAGCTCGCCGACGCGGCCGAACGCGCGAGGCCGCATCAGCCGCAGGGCGAATGGCTGGCGCGCCATGCCTACCTGCTCGACGACTTTCGCTTCGCGCTGCACTGGAGCCTGTCCGAGCGCGGGGATCTGAACATCGGCGCCGCGCTGGCCGGCGCCTCCGCGCCGCTGTGGTACGCGCTGTCCCATATGGCCGAATACCTGTCGCTGGTCGAGCGACTGCTCGAACTGCTGCCCGGTACGGACGCGCTCGACCCCGCTCGCGAGATCGCGGTGCGCGAGGCCCACGGCCATGCACTGTGGAACAGCCGTGGTGCAGGACCCGCTGCCATCGCGACCTTCGAGCGTGCGCTGGAGCTTGCGCAGCGGACCAATTCGATTCCAGACCAGCTGCATGCGTTATGGGGCCTGTGGCTGGTCAGCAATTCGTTGGGGGACTATCCGCTGACCGTCCGCCGGGCCAATCAGTACGGGGAGCTGGCTCCGCTGACCGGCAATCCGGCCGATGCGGTGGTGCATGACAGGATGATGACGCTGAGCATGCATTTCACGGGCCAGCATGCCAGGGCGAACTTCCACGCGCGGCGGGTGCTGGCACAACCGTTGAACGTCAATGTCAGCGCGCGGCGCAGTGGCTTCCAGTTCGACCAGCGCGTGGCGGCGCTGATGACGCTGGCGCGCATCCTGTGGCTACAGGGTTTTCCGGAGAGCGCGCTCGATCATGCGGAAGGAGCGGTCGAGCGGGCGCTGAACATCAACCATTCGCTGTCGCTGTGCTTTGCCATCTCGGTGGGGTGCGGGCCGGTGGCGTTCTGGAGCGGCGACGGCGAGCGGGCCGAGCGCTATACCGCTCTGTTGCGCAAACGCGCGGCGGAGTACGCACTGACGTTCTGGGGCCATTTCGGAGAAGGCTATGCGCTGGTGCTCGGCCGTCGTCGCGGCGAGGTGGACCACGCCGACGTTCCGGCAAATTGGCCGCGATCGCTTCGGGACACGCTCTGCACACTGGACGCGGACCTGGTCCAGACGGCGGATTTCGAACGCGGCCGGACCGGGGTGGTACCGTGGATCTCCCCCGAGCTGTTGCGGATCGAGGGCGAACGCCTGCGCCGTCTTGGCGATGCCGAGGCCGCGGAGCGATCGATGCGGGCGGGCCTGGCGATGGCCGACGAACAGGGCGCCCGGTCCCTGTCGCTGCGCTGCGCGATGAGTCTGGCGGACCTTCTGGCTGATGTCGGATCGCGCGGCCCGGCGATCGACGTGCTGGCGCCGGTGTATGAAGCCTTCACCGAGGGATTCGGCACGGCGGATCTGCAGGCAGCCTCGTGCCTGTTGAAGCGGCTGGCGTGAGGGCGCCGGTGGTCAGGCGATCGCGCTGGCGCCGATGCTGTCGAGCACGAAGCGGACGCGGGTGGCCACGTCGGCTCGCGGCAGTTCGATCAGCGTATAGCCGCAATCGCGATACGCCTGCGCGACGGCATCAAAGGTGCGCTCGGCTTCGTCCAGCGATTGCTTGCGCTCCGCGTCCTGCCGATAGATTTCCGGCCACGGCGGTGCGATAAACACCTGCGGCCGATAGCGAAACGCGGCGGCGGCCCGCAGCAGATGCTCCGGCACCGGCAGTTCGCACAGCCGCAGATAGCCGATGACGTCCGGCACGCCGCGATCGAACAATACCGGGCCCGCTTGCCGCTGCCCCATGCGATAGGACCTCAGTTCCCAGCCGAGCATCGCCTCGGCGAAGGCCTGCCGGTCGCGCCACGGCAGCGCGGGGCCGTCGATCGCGACCTGATCCTGGATGATGCCGCGGCCCGCTTCTTCCGAGCGGGCGTAGCCTTGCTGCTCGAGCGCATCGATCAGCGTGCTCTTGCCCGAGCCCGGGCCGCCGGTGAAGACGATCAACCGGGCGGTATTGTCGGTGCCGCGGGCGGCGGCATGGCGGCCCGTCAGGCCCATGTCTTGTGCTGACATTGCTCCTTCCTCAAGTTGGGAGTATGGGGTGCTTCGGTTTGGCGCACTCGCGCCGCGGCTACTTCGACGTGGCGATGCGCGCCGTCAACAGCGGGTAGGGATTGATCGCGCCGGCCGGCGTATAGATGCCGTAGTGCAGATGCGGCGGCGTACCGCGCGCGTTGCCGGTATTGCCGACATAGCCGAGCACGGTGCCCGGCATGACGCGATCGCCGGGCGCGATCTCGCCATAGCGGTCGAGGTGGGCGTAGTAGTGCATCTGCCGGCCCGGTCCCATGACCCAGACGACCTGGCCGCCGAGATTGTTGGTGCCGACGCGGGACACGATGCCTTCGGTCGCCGACACGACTTCGCGTCCGCGCGGCGCGAAGATGTCGATGCCCTGATGCCGGCGGCCGCCGGAGCGCGCGGCATTCCAGGTATCGCGCAACGCGTTGGCCGATACGCCCGCGACCGGCACCGGCAGCGCTTTCGGCGCCGGCATCGCGGCCAGGCGGATGCCGTAGACCATGCGATCCAGCACCGGCTGGACGCGCGGCCAGGCCCACCACGCGGCGGCCGCGAAGGCCGCGATCCACAACCAGCCGGACCGCCTGCGCAGGAGCGACACGGTGGTCAGCCTGCCGCGGTGATCGCCGGCCCGCGCGGAATCAGGCGGTCCTCGTGGTGGCAATCGACACGCCGGCCTGCAGCGTGCGGGTGACCGGTGTCTTGCCGGCGATTTCCAGCAGGCGTTCCCACTGCTCGTCGCTCAGCGATGCCGACGTGTGCAACGTGCGTTCGATCCGCGTATCGCCGTCGCGGTTCTTCAGCAGCGTCAGCTCGACGCAAAGATCGCCGAGGTCCCAGCCCTTGCGGTCCGCATACATCCGCAGCGTGATCGCGGTGCACGCGCCCAGCCCGGTCAGCACATAGTCGTACGGAGCCGGCCCGGCATCCTGTCCGCCGGCCCTGGCGGGCTCGTCGGACACCAGCTGATGCTTGCCGGTGGTGATCTCGTGCCGGTAATTCGGTCCGGCGGCGCGGACGCTGGCGTGGGAAACCGGGGTCATGGCGGGTGGCTCCTGTCGGGTCGGTTCACGAAAATGGCTGACATCGCGGGGCGAATACTGTCCCGGCCGCGCGAATCCACCGGGCATTTTATGCCTCAATTCGTCGTCAACACCCGCACCGGGCCGCGCCGCTCCAGCATGTCGACGACGACATGCCGGCCCGAGCGCCGCAGCGCGACGTCGGCCGAGCCGCCGCCGACCGCGAGGTTGCGGAAGACCACCTCGTCGAGGAAGGCCGGCAGCGCCGGCTCGTCGAAGGTGATATGCACGCGTTCGGTGTCGAAGCCCAGCCCCAGGCTGGCCTGCAGCATGTACAGCGGCGCGGCCGCGGCCCAGGCCTGCGGGATGCAGGCGACCGGATAGAAGGTCGGGCCCTGCGTGCCCTGGCGCGGGAAGCCGCAGAACAGCTCGGGCAGGCGGCGCAGGTCGATATAGGTGGACGCCGCGAACAGGCCCTCGAAGATCCGTGCCGCCTCGCGATGGAAGCCGTAACGGGCCATGCCGCCGGCGATCAGCGCATTGTCGTGCGGCCAGACCGAGCCGTTGTGATAGCTCATCGGGTTGTAGCGCGCCTCGTTCGACGCGACGGTCCGCACGCCCCATCCGCAGAACGACGTTCCCGACATCAGCGTGCGGACCACCGCGGGCGCGCGCTCGGGAAACGCGATGCCGGTCAGCAGCGCATGGCCCGCGTTCGACGTGCGCACCCGGCAGGGCCGCTTGTCGCCATCGAGCGCGAGCACGTAGGTGCCAAGCGCCTCGTCGAAGAACGCCGCGTCGAAAGCCGCGCGCAGCGCCTCGGCGCGCGCGGCGCATTGGGTGGCGCGCTCCGTCATGCCCAGTTGCCCCGCAATGTCGGCGCCGGCCTGCCAGGCACCGTAGACGTAGGCCTGCACCTCGGCCAGTGCGATCGGTCCCTTGGCCAGCGTGCCGTCCGCGTGGAACACCGAGTCCTGGCTGTCCTTCCAGCCCTGGTTGACCAGCCCTTCGGTGGTGCGCCTGCCGTACTCGACGAAGCCGTCGCCATCGCGGTCGCCATAGCGCTCGATCCACTGCAGCGCGGCCTCGAGGCTCGGCCACAGCCGCTGCAGCGTGCCCAGGTCTCCGGTGCGATGCAGATAGGCGCCGGCCAGCATCACGAACAGCGGCGTCGAATCGATGCTGCCGTAGTAGCGGCGGAACGGCACCTCGCCGAGTTCGGCCATCTCGCCGTGCCGTACCTCGTGAAGGATCTTGCCGGGCTCGGCATCGGCGGCGGCATCGTTGTCGGTGGCCTGATTGGCCGCCAGGTAGCCGAGCACGCCGCGCGCGATATTCGGGTCCAGCCACAGCGTCTCCAGCGCCGTGATCAGCGCGTCGCGGCCGAACACGGTGCTGAACCACGGAATGCCGGCGTAAGGGTACGGACCTTGCGGCGTATCGGTGATCAGCATGTACAGGTCGGACACGCTGCGCCGGACGGCCTCGTTGAAGATCTCGTTCGACGTGACGATCGAGGCCGCGCGCGAGGCCGAGTTGCGCAACGCCCGCCTGGCATCGCGCAGCGCGCTGAAGAATGTGCAGCGCGTCTGCTGCGGAATCTCGCCGATGCCGCAGCGGATCTCGACGAACAGCAGCCGCGCCTCCTTCGGCTGCAGCTCCATCGTGAAGCGGGCGCAATTGCCGGTCAGCCGTGTCGGCGCCGGATCGAACAGCAGCGCGGTGTGCCGGCTCTGCTGGTCCAGTCCGGTATAGCCGAGGATGACCCGATTGTTGGTAATGCGGGCCGGATGGTGTTCGCCGCGGCGCTCGCGCTTCGAGCCGCGGACTTCGAACAGGTCGGCGAAATCCGCGGCAAACGCCAGTTCGAGCTGGATGCGGCGCGGCTTGTCGTCATAGTTGCGGATCAGCAGCCGCTCGTAGCACGTCGCATTCCACAGGAAGCGCGAGCGGCGCAGATGGAGCACGTCGTGTTCGACCGTTAGCTGGCCATCGCCGTCGAACAGATCGGGATTGGTCAGGTCGCAGGTCAGCGTCGCGTTGTCGTCGCGCAGCGTCGACGACAGCAGCATCGGCCGCGCGCCATCGATCGACAGGAACAGGTGCGACAGATGGCGGCAGTCCCGATGGAATACGCCCTCGGGACTGCCGGGACCGGACAGTGCATCGCCATTGTGGTCGAACACGGCGAAGGTATCGCCATGCTTGAGCGTGCGCGGCCTTCGTTCCTGCAGCGACGCGGCGGCCGGGATGAAGAACTGGGCGAGCTGGGTACCGCCGGGCCCGCTGGGCGCCGGCGCGTGGGTAGCGGCAACAGTGCTGGCGGTTGGCATCGTCGCGATCCTTTGCGGTTCAGGCGAGGGCACGCAGACCGACGCGATCGCTGCCGATCGCGTTGCCCACCGTTGCTCCCATGGCACGGCGCAGCAGCGCACCGGCGTTCAGGTCGGCCAGGCTGCGATAGATCTCGACATACCGCTGCGCCATTTGTTCCACGGTGAAGCGGCGCTCGAAGGTGGCGCGGATCCGGCCCCGGTCCAGTTCGTCGATGCGTCCGACCGCTTCCGCCGCCTGCTCGATGTCGTCGACGATAAAGCCGGTCACGCCCTCGTCGATGACTTCGGGCACCGAGCCGCAGCGATAGGCGATCACCGGTGTGCCGCAGGCCATCGCCTCGATCATCACCAGGCCGAACGGTTCCGGCCAATCGATCGGGAACAGCAACGCGCGGGCATTGCCGAGGAATTCGGCCTTCTGGTGCTCGTTGATTTCGCCGATGAACCTGACTTTCGGATGCGCGGCGATCATCGGCGCGATGACCTCGTCCCAATAGGCCTGGTCGGCCTTGTCGATCTTGGCGGCGATCTTCAGCGGCATGCCGGTACGCGCCGCGATCTCGATCGCGCGATCGGGCCGCTTTTCGGGCGAGATGCGGCCGAGGAAGGCCAGATAGCCCCCCTTCGGATCGGCGGTGAAGGGCAGCAGGTCGCGCGGCAGCCCATGGTGCACCGTGCCGACCCAGTTGACAGGCGGCATCGGCCGGCGCTGGTGGTCGGAGATCGACACCAGCGGAAACTCGGGAAACGCGCGATAGAACGGCGCCAGATCGGGCAGATCGAGCCGGCCATGCAGCGTGGTGACGGTGCGCTCGGCGATATCGCGGATCAGCGGGAAATGCAGCAGGTCGATGTGGAAGTGCAGCACATCGAAGTCGTCGGCACGCCGACGGACCTCGTCCAGCATCATGACGTGATAGGGGATCGGGTCTTTCACCCTGGGATCGAGCCGTAGCGCGATGTCGGAGCCGCGTACCAGCTTCGCGGCGGTCCTGGAGTCGCCGCTGGCGAACAGGGTCACGTCATGACCCTGGCGGACCAGCTCTTCGGTCAGATAGGACACGATGCGCTCGGTGCCGCCGTAGAGCTTGGGTGGGCAACGCTCGGCAAGCGGGGCGATCTGGGCAATCTTCATCAGCAAACCTCCTCTTCAAGCGAAGTTGACTGTCCGGAAGCCGCGCGGCCGCGATGGCCGGCGCGGCGTGGGTGCCGTTCCAGAGAAGACGGGCCGACGCCAAAATAGGGGCGGCTGTGTGACCTTCAAGAGCCCGCCTCCCCAAATTTTTTGGGCGGCGCAGCTGCGCCGCCCTTCTGGATTAGTTATATGCGATGCCGAAACGGTGTGAAGAGCGGGCCGCATGGCGGCTTTGCGCAAAGGGATGTTCGGTGTTCAGCGCTGGCCGTCGCCGAGACCATGACGGGCATGCCATTGCGCCAGCGATTCCTCGGGCCACTGGCCGCAATGGACATGGCCCTTGCCGCGCGGCACGTCGACCCAGGGCGCCGCAAAGTCCAGCGCCGCCTCGACGACCTCGGGCGGCCGCGGCAGCGGGGTATCGATCGCCGACGCATGCGGATGGACCAGCTCCGGCCAGCGCGGGTCCCATAGCCACAGCGGGCTGCCGCATTGCAGGCAGAAATGGCGCGATGCCGGCGAGCGGGTCGCGCGCTTGCCCGGCTCGCGCATCACGGCGTGATAGATGCCCAGATGCTTGCGGCCCCGTACGCGCAGCGTGTTGGCGTCGGCGCCCAGATTGATCGCATAACCGCCCGAGCCCGCCGTCTTGCGGCAGATCGAGCAATGGCAATGCATGAACGGGTAATACGAAGACGACTCGACGCTGAAATGCACCGCGCCGCAATGACAGGAGCCTTCCAGATGCATGGCGACCTCATCTTCCAGAGTGGTGGATCGAGGTTCCTATTGTGGAAGCTGATCGCTGGAATACCAATCGAATGCCAATCCGCAGGCCGGGATGCAGGGAAGGCGCCGCGCAAAACAAAAAGCCCGCCGATCTTGCGATCGGCGGGCTTTCTGCTTGTTGCTGGCGGAGTGGACGGGACTCGAACCCGCGACCCCCGGCGTGACAGGCCGGTATTCTAACCGACTGAACTACCACTCCTTGTCGGCATCCGGACGCCTTTGGCGACCGGTCAAGCTGGCGTCCCCTAGGGGATTCGAACCCCTGTACTCACCGTGAAAGGGTGATGTCCTAGGCCTCTAGACGAAGGGGACTGGAACCGTTTCGCTAACGCTGTGTTTTGCGTCGCGAGGGGCGCAAGTATAACCCCGTTTTTTTCGCGTGTGAAGCCTCTTCGATGCAATTGGCGAATTGGCGGGCAGGGTAGATGCCTATGGCATCATTCCGGCACGACAACATGAGGATGGACATGATTCAGGACACGCACAGCAAGCTGATCGGTTATTTGCTCTGGATCTTCGGATTCACCGGCTCGCATCGTTTCTACTATGGCAAACCGGTAACGGGCACGATCTGGTTCCTGACGCTGGGCCTGCTTGGCATCGGCTGGCTGATCGACCTGTTTCTGATTCCCGGCATGGACCGGGATGCCGACCGCCGTTTCACCTCCGGCCGCGTGGATTTCAATATCGCCTGGATCCTGCTGACCTTCCTCGGCATCTTCGGCGTGCATCGGATGTATATGCGCAAATGGCTGACCGGCCTGCTGTATCTGGTGACCGGCGGCTTCTTCCTGATCGGCGTGCTCTACGACTTCTGGACGCTCAACGATCAGGTGTCCGACAAGAACCGCGTGTTTTCCTGAGCGGCGGACCGATTCGAATGCGCACGGAGCGCTGACCGATGGCAGGCAGGCAAGGCGCCCTCGGCCTGAAAGGCATCGCGCTGCTGGAGGCGGCCAAGGGCGCGCTGGTGGTGCTGGCCGGGATCGGCCTCGCGGCGCTGCTGCATCGCGACGCGCAGGCACTGGCCGAAGCCATCGTCGCGCGGCTGCACCTGAATCCGGGCAGCCGCTATCCGACGATCTTCCTGTCGCTGGCCGCGCATCCCGACGATCCCCGCCTGTGGGCCATCGGCGCGTCGGCCGCGGTCTATGCGGCGATGCGCTTCGCCGAGGCCTATGGGCTGTGGCACGAGCGCGCCTGGGCCCAATGGCTGGGCGTCTGGTCCGGCGCGATCTATATTCCGGTGGAACTTTACGAAGCGGCGCGGCATCCGACCTGGATACACATCGGCGTGGCCGTCGCCAACGTGGCGATCGTTGCCTATCTGGCCGCGAGCCTGGCCCGCCGTCGCGGCACGCCGCGATGACAGGCGCCTGATGCCGGCACGATATCTGCAACGCCTGTAACGGGAACGGCCCGGGGTTGCCAAGGGACGATCGAAGACCGACCACGCGAGGAGCCCGATATGCCTGAATCGAACGATCCGACCCGATCATCGGCCGATCCATCGGCAAGGCCGCGGCATTTCTCGATGATCCGCGAGCTGGCGCTGGCCGACGTCTTCACGCTGGCCAATGCGGGCTGCGGCATGGCGTCGGTGTTCTTCGCGATGTTCTACATCGACAGCCAGTCGCTGCGGCATTTCCTGATCGCGGCGGCCTTCGCGCCCGCGGCCTTCTTCTTCGACGTGATCGACGGCCGTGTCGCGCGCTGGCGCCATGCGCATTCGGCGCTGGGCCGCGAGCTCGATTCGCTGGCCGACATCATCTCGTTCGGCGTCGGTCCCGCGGCGCTGGCCTTTGCCGCCGGCATGCGCGGCGGCTGGGACCTGATTGCGCTAATCTATTTCGTCTGCTGCGGCGTCAGCCGGCTCGCGCGCTTCAACGTCACGGCCGAATCGCTGTCCGGGGCCAGCGGCAAGGTCGCCTATTTCGAGGGCACGCCGATCCCGACCAGCGTGGTGCTGACCGGCGTGCTGGCGCTGTGCGCCTGGCAGGGGCGCATCGGCGACGCGCTGTTCGGCGGTGCCTGGACGCTCGGTCCCGCGGTGCTGCATCCGCTCGTGCTGCTGTTCGTGCTGTCGGGCTCGCTGATGATCAGCAAGACGCTGCGGATTCCGAAGTTCTGAGGCGGCGATCGTCTATCGCAGGCCCTTATCGCAGCCCTTATCGCAGCCCTTATTGCAGCTCCTATCGCAGCCGCTATCGCAGCGACAGCCACACGGTCTTCGGCTCCGTGAAGTTCTGCAGCGCCGCGTCGCCATGCTCGCGGCCCAGTCCCGAGTCGCCGGCCCCGCCCCACGGCAGCCGGACATCGGTATAGCCATAGGTATTGATCCAGACGGTGCCGGCCTTCAGCTCGCCGGCGACGCGGTGCACGCGGCCGATGTCGGCGCTCCAGACGCCGGCCGCCAGGCTGAACGCGGTCCCGTTGGCGATGCGGATCGCATCGGCCTCGTCGTCGAACGGAATCACGCTGGCCACCGGGCCGAAGATCTCTTCCTGCGAGATGCGCATCTCGTGCGCGACGTTGGCGAAAACCGTGGGCGCGACGAAGTAGCCGCGCTCGCCGACACGCATGCCGCCGGCCACCGCCGACGCGCCTTCCTGCTTGCCGATCTCGATATAGTCGAGCACCGTCTTCAGTTGCGCGCTGGACACCAGCGGACCCATCGTCGTATCGGGCAAGGCCGGGTCGCCGACGCGGATCGCGCGGGCCCGTTCGGCGAGCCGCTCGACCACCTCGTCGTAGACGGCGCGTTGCGCGAGGATGCGCGATCCCGCGGAGCAGACCTGGCCGGCGTTGAAGAAAATGCCTGACGCCGCGGCGCGTACCGCCGCGTCGAGATCCGCGTCGGCAAAGATGAGGTTGGCCGATTTGCCGCCCAGTTCGAGCGTGACGCGCTTGAAGTTGCCGGCCGCGCCCTGCATGATGCCGCGGCCCACGCCGGGCGAGCCGGTGAAGGTCACCTTGTCGACGCCGGGATGGCCGACCAGCGCATCGCCTACCACGCTGCCCTTGCCGGTGACGATATTGAGCACGCCGGGCGGCAGGCCCGCTTCGAGCGCCAGTTCACCGATGCGCAGTGCCGACAGCGGTGTGATTTCCGCGGGTTTGACGATCACGGTGCAGCCGCATGCCAGCGCCGGCGCGATCTTCCACATGCCGATCATCAGCGGGAAATTCCACGGCACGATCGCGGCCACCACGCCGACCGGTTCGCGCACGGTATAGGTCAGCGCATCGGGGCGGGCCGGTATCACGTCGCCGTGGATCTTGTCGGCCCAGCCGGCGTAGTAGCGCACGGTGTCGATCACCGCCGGCATATCCTGCCGACGCACGGCGGCCAGCGGCTTGCCGGCGTCAAGGCTTTCCAGTGCGACCAGCTCGTCGCGATGGGCCTCGAGCAGATCGGCGAAGCGCTGCAGGATGCGGCCACGCTCGGCGGCACGCATGCGGCTCCAGCCCTTCAGCGCGCGGCGCGCGGTCTGCACCGCCAGATCGACCTCGGCCGGACTGCCTTGTGCGACCAGCGCGATCGGAGCCTCGGTGGCGGGATTGATGTCGGTCGAATAGGCCCCGGAAATGGGCGCGACGCGCTCGGCGCCGATCAGCAGATCGTGCCGCGGCAGCGCGGAAGAGTTGGGCCAGATCGGCGAACTCGGCGAACCAGGGGAGTGAAGCGGCGACGGCATGATGGCTCCTCACGGGATCGACCCGATGCATTTCAGTGTCCGCAAGCCAGGAGCCAAAGTCCAATTAATAGATCGGATTGATTTATCAAAAAAACTTATCGAGGTGCAACGGCCGCATTGTTGCCGGTCGCGTCTAACCCCGCGCCATGCTTTCCGGCGCGACCAGCGCCACGATCGCAGCGTGCAACTCCGCGGCGACCACGGGCTTGTGCAGCAGCACCGTGCCACTCGCATGCACGCTGCGCAGCCGGTCGGCCGCGGTATCGCCGGTAATGATGATCGCCGGTACCGCTTCCCCCAACTGCTTGCGCAGCGCGGCCATGGCCTGCAGGCCATCCCGGTTTCCGCGCAGCCGATAGTCCGCGACGATCAGATTGGGCCGGAACGCCGGCAGGCAGGCCAGCGCATCGCGCTCGGACTCCGCTGCCCGGCAGTCGCATTGCCAGCCCGACAGCAATTCGGTCATCGCCAGCCGGATATGCGGATCGTCGTCGATGACCAGCGCGCGCACCGCGGGCAGCGGCTTCAGCGGTGCCGGGGCATCGCTTGGCAGTCGATGTACCAGCGCATCGATGCCGGCCGGCGGCAGCCAGACCCACGGCAGCGCCATGCGGAACACCGAACCGCGCCGCGGCGTCGACGCCAGCGTGACTTCGGTGGACATCGTCCGTGCCAGACCGCTGGCGATCGACAGTCCCAGCCCCAGGCCCTTGCGCTGATCGCGCTCGGGATTGCCGAGCTGATGGAACTCCTGAAAGATCGCCGCGTGCTGCGACGCCGGGATGCCGATCCCCGTATCCCATACCTCCACCACCGCGTGTTCGCCGCGCCGGCGGCAGCCCACCAGCACGCCGCCGCGCTCGGTATAGCGGATCGCATTGGCGATCAGATTGCGCAGCACCAGTTCGACCAGCGCCGGATCGGCAAACACGGCGCAGGTGGTCTCGCGCGTCCGGTAGACCAGGCCGCGCGCTTCCGCCAGCGGCGCGAATTCGCTTTCGAGCCGGTAGAGCAGCGGTTGCAGGCGGAACGCCATCGGCCGGGCCTGCACCACGCCGGCTTCGAGCTTGGAGAAGTCGAGCAAGGTGTTCAGCATCGCCCGCGCGGCATCCGACGCGGACTCGATATGCGTCAGCAGCTGGCGCTGCTTGTCGTCGAGCGCGGTGCGGCTCAGCGACACCAGGAACAGGCCCAGAGCATGCAGCGGCTGGCGCAGGTCGTGGCTGGCCGAGGCGAGGAATACCGACTTCGCGCGGCTTGCCTGTTCGGCCTCGCGCTGGGCCGATTCGGCGCGCGCGGTCTGTTCGCGCAGCTGGCCGATCAGTTCGATATTCTCGAAGCGCAGCGCGATCGAATGCCGCGCCACGCGCGCGTAATTGCGCGCGAAGATGATCAGCACGATCAGATAGAGCGGCGTTGCCAGGAACATCGGCAGATAGTCCGGGTCGCCGGTGGCCAGGAAACTGATCCATACCGGCAGGATCGCCGGCACGAAGAAGCCGACGGCGACCGGCAGGCAGGCCGAGAACACCGCGAGCGCAGCGGCGCTCATGCCCGCGATCAAGCACAGCACCGAAATGACGATGGGTGGCTGACGAACATCCAGATAGAGCAGGGCGATCAATCCCCACAACGCGCCGATGCAGGTCAGCAGCATCGTCATCCAGCGCGCGTAGTACGGCGCGCCGGCCTCGCTGGTGCGGGCCGGCATGCGATGGCGGCCGAGCACGCCGTAGGCGCAGGCCAGCGTCATCGCGGCCATCCATGGCCACGCCAGCGGACGATCGCCGGACAGCACCAGCCCCGCGGTCAGGAACCAGGATGCCAGTGCGCAGCCGACCATGGCGACGCTGAAGCTCTGGTCCAGCAGGTCCATCTGCGCGGCCAGCAGCCGGCCCTCGTCGAAGCGCGGCAGCAAGGGCAGCCGCCGGCGGCCGCTGGCGGGCTTCACCGCGCGGCCTGTATCAGGCCGCGCCGCTGGGCCTCGATGATGGCCTCGACGCGGCTGACCACGCCAAGGTGATCGAGGATGGCGGCGACATGCACGCGCACCGTGTTCTCCGACAGGCCGAGATGGTGCGCGATGATCTTGTTGGAGCGGCCCAGCGCCAGCTGGCCCAGCACCTCGAGCTGGCGTGGTGTCAGTTGGCTCGGCAGGTAGCGTGCCGCGCCGGTGGCGGACTGGCCCGGCACGATGGCGTCATCGGCCGCGCGGAAGAAGTAGCTGCCGCCCTGCAGGCAGCGGGCAATCGCCTGCTCGATCTGCGTGGCATCCGCCGATTTCGGCAGGAACCCGGCCACGTCCTTCAGCACGTCCGCGGGAATCGCATCGCGGCCGGACGTGCCGGAGACGATCAGGATGCGCGCCGCGGGGAAATGCCGGCGCAGCACCCGCACGCCCTCGATGCCGTTCAGGCCCGGCAGCTGGATGTCGAGCAGGATGATGTCGATCGCCGCGCCGGCATGATGTTGCACCGCCTCCATCACCGTGCCGGCCTCGGCGATCGCGGACACGCTCGGGCTGTCTGCCAGCAGCAGACGCAGTCCGGTTCGGAACAGCGTATGGTCGTCGATCAGCAGCAGGCGGGCATCGGGCATGGCGGTCGGGAATGGGCCGGTCATCGGCATCGCGCGGCGGGGCCGATGCGCGCCGATCGCGGCTGCCGGCCCTCGTCAGTGCTGGATTGGAATCGATTCCCGCTCGCTTGTCCATGCCCGCGATCGGACGCCAACTAGTCCGGATGGATTATTGGCGGGACGGGCGCATGGTGCGAGGATGCGCCCTGAGCGGAACCGCGACTCGCTCATACCACTTTGGAATACCCGCACCTCCCGGCTGCGGGTATTTTTTTGCCCGGGCCTTGTTCACCGATATGGCCGCCGTGCATGGCGGTCATTCGCGGCAATGATCCAGCCCCATCATGCCGCCTGGTCCAGTGGCCACACCCGCGTATCGCGCGGCGTATCGAAGCGATAGTCGCTGTAGGGGCGCGCAAACAGTTCCGTGCCGAGGCGCTCGGCCTGCGCCATCGCGTCGGTCGGATCGCGTACCACCTCGCCGCGGCGATTGCCGGTGCCGCGCACCACGCCTGCCAATTGCGAATCGGTATAGCGAGCATACTCCTGCAATTGATGGACGATGCCGAGTGCCGCGCCGGCATAGCTTTCCTCCGAGGCCAGCACGAGCCCCAGCCGCTTGCGGGCGAGCTTGGGCATCACGTTGGCGGAATCCGGATGCGAGGCGGCGTAGTAGCAGAACATCCGGTCGAAGAAGGCCTTGGTCTGCGCCGACAGGCCATACCAATAGATCGGCGAGCAGAACACCACGCCGGCCGCCGGCAGGAAGTCCTGCAGCAACAGATCGCGATAGCCGTCGTCGATGCCGCAGCTGCCATCGGGACGGCGGCATTGGCGGCAGTCGCGCAGCAGCCCGCCGATATGGTCATCGAGAAAACGCAGCTTGACTGGATGGCCGGCGCGCTCGGCGCCGCGCTGCACGGCCTGCGCCATCACCGCCGAATTGCCGTCGCGCCGGGGGCTGCCGACCAGGATCAATACCGAGCCGGCAGAAGGGGTTTGGGAGACAGTGGTGTCCGTCATCATGTTCCTTGCATTGTGGGGTAGCGACACGGCGACTGTAGGATGGCGGCTGCGGCGCGACAAACGAGCAATTCTCGCGTCGGATCAATTGGATTCATCCCAGCGTTTTGTGCGCATTTTTCGGAGCGCATTGCATGTTCGCTTCCTTGCCGATCGCCGCCCTGCGGGTATTCGAGTCCGCGGCGCGGCATCTGAGCTTCAAGGCCGCCGCGGCCGAGCTGTCGGTGACGCCGGCCGCGGTATCGCATCAAGTGCGCGGACTGGAGTCCTGCCTGGGTGTGGCGCTGTTTACGCGCTTGCCGCGCGGTGTCGCGCTGACGGTCGAAGGCGAGCGGCTGTTCCATCGAATGCATGGCGCGCTGCTCGATGTGGCACAAGCGATCGACGAGCTGCTGCCGCAGCCTGCGGCCGGGTCGCTGACGGTGACCACCACCATGTCGTTCGCGGCGCTGTGGCTGGTGCCGCGGCTCGGACGCTTCTATCAGGCTCATCCCGATGTGCATGTACGGATCGACAGCGACGGCGCGCCGGTCGACCTGCATCAGGACGCGCGCATCGACGTGGCGATCCGCTATGGCACCAGCGCCTGGCCCTCGCTGCTGAACGCGTGCCGCCTCGGCGAAACCTTCGGCGTCTATGGATCGCCGGCCCGGATCGCGGCGGCCGGCGTAGGGGCCCCCGAGCTGATCACGGTTCGCTGGACCGATTCCACGCTGTACGACGATGGCTGGCAGGCGTGGTGCGATGCCGCCGGTGTGCGCTGGCTGCAGGATGGCGCGACGATGCGCGCCTACGAGGAAGAAAGCTATGCGCTGCAGGCCGCCGTCGCGGGACAGGGGCTGGTGCTGGCCAGTTCGATCATGGTATCCGACAGCGTGCGCAACGGGATGCTGCAGCCGTACCGGCCCGATATCACGGTAGCCGGTGCCGCCTATACGGCGCTGTGCGTGCCCGGACGCGAGCGCCATCCGCCGGTGCGCGCATTTCTCGCCTGGCTGGCGCGGGAATGGGCTGAATAGCATCATATCATTCAGATCGTGGCGGTTCCGCCAGCGGCCCTGGGAGGAAAGCATGCCGATCGCAGCCCGACACCGTGGTGCCCTTGCCGCCCGCCTCGCAAGCGTGGCGCTCGGCATGGCGTGCATTGCCGGCATGGCCCCGACCGCATCGTTGGCGGCATTGCAGGACCACTTCCTGTACTTCCCGAGCAAGGCACCGGTGGCTGCGCTGGTGTCCGACGAATTGCGCGCCTGGCCGGGAGAGGACGACTTTCTGGGCCTGCTCGCTGAACCTGCTCGTCCGGCCCGTGCTACGGCGATCGTGTTTCATGGCAACGCCGGTCATGCCGGCCATCGCAAGGTCTATGCGGACGCGCTGGTGGCGCAGGGCGTGCGCGTGATCCTCGCGGAATATCCGGGCTACGGGCCGCGCGAGGGCCGGGTAGGCGAGGCCAGCTTCGTTGCCGATGCTCAGCGTATCGTCGAGCTGGCCCATTCCCGCTACGGCGCGCCGCTGCTGCTGATTGGCGAATCGCTCGGCGCCGGCGTGGTCGCCGCGGCCGCCGCGCAACAGCGGGACAGGATTGCCGGCCTGATGCTGATTACGCCGTGGGACCGGCTGGCCCATATCGCCGCGCATCACTACGCCTGGTTGCCGACCACCTGGCTCTTGCGCGACCGCTACGACAGCGTCGCCAATCTCGCCGCATTCGATCGCCCGGTATTGGTGGTGGTCGCCGAGCGCGATCGGATCGTGCCGGCACGCTTTGGCCGCGCACTGCACGATGCGCTGGGCACCCGCCGCCAATTGCGCATCGTGCCGGGTGCCGACCACAACGACTGGTTCGATCGTGTCGATGGAGCGTGGTGGCGCCAGGCGCTCGCTTTCTTGCTCGAAGCCGGGCCCGCCGCCGCCGCTCCGTGAGCCGGGTTCATCAGCGCCAACGGTAATTGCATTAATGTTGGAACTTACGGATTTGGTCGCGCATTGGTTATGCTTCTGTCATTGCATTGAATGAACCAATCGGATGAAGCTCTCACCCGCCATTCCAATTCTGCGTATCTTCTCGGTGGAGAAGGCCAAGGAGTTCTATCTCGATTTCCTCGGATTTTCGGTCGACTGGGAGCATCGGTTCGAGGAAAGCCTGCCCCTGTACATGCAGATATCGCGCTCGGACTTGCTGCTGCATCTGAGCGAGCATCATGGCGATGGCACGCCCGGAACGGCCGTTTTCCTGCGGGTCGACGACATTGACATGCTGCAGCGGGAATTGGCGGCGAAACCATACCGATATGCGCGGCCCGGCGTCGAAACGATGGACTGGGGCAAGGAAATGCAGGTGGCCGACCCTTTCGGTAATTCCCTTCGTTTCTGTCAGCTCATTCACGATTAATTAAATTTCGAACACCTACCGTAGTAGGGGTTGCGGGGCGCCGCGCAAATTCCGTTGTGCGAAATCAATTACACTGGCGCAAAAAATAAGCTTTATTTCGGCAGGGGTCAGGAGCCAAAGCTTGGTGAAGAGTCGAATTGCGTCGGGCATGGCCCCGGCGCGCCAGTCGTATGCCATCGTCGTCGACGACCATCCGCTGGTGGCGCGCGGTATTGCGGGATATCTGACAACGCATTGCGACTACGCGGTGGCGCACTATGCCGCGAATGCGCAGGAGTGCTTTCAACGGATCGATGACGACGGTCCTCCCAGCCTGCTGGTGGTCGATTTCTGGCTGCCCGGCGGCACCGCCCTGGCGCTGCTGCGAGAGGCCGCCGCAAAGCTGCCATCGTGCCGCCTGCTCGTGATGAGCGGCGATGAGGACGCGCGCGTGCAGATCAAGGCCATGGAGGCCGGCGCGCATGGCTTTCTGCGCAAAAGCGAGCCGCCGGAGACGTTCGCCCAGGCCGTAGCCGCGTTGCGCAAGGGGGGAACCTGGTTTCCCGCGATGCCGCCGGCGGAACTGACGCCGGCATTGCGGCGCGAACTGCCCCTGAGTCCGCGTGATCTCGGCCTGACCGACCGGCAGGGCCAGGTTCTTGCATTGATGCTGCGCGGGCTGCCGAACAAGCAGATCGCCAAGGAACTGGCGATTTCCGAGCAGACCACCAAGGAACACGTGACGGCCATCCTGGGCAAGCTCGGTGTCAGCAATCGCGTCGAAGCCATCACGCTGCTGCACGGACGACGGCTCGAACCGTGAGCGAGCCGTTGTCGCCACCGCTGGGGCTGCGTCCCACCGCCGAATCGAGCGTCAGCCCGCGCGCCCGGGCGCGCCTGGTCGACATGACGTTCCAGCGGCTGGTCTTCAGCGTCAACGCCATCCCGTTCGTCGGCCTGCCGTTCGTTGCGTGGCTTCACGTCACCGGCAAGGACGCGCGTTCGCTGCTCGTCTGGACGCTGGCCTATTGTCTCGCGGCCGGCTGGATGCAGCTGGAGCGGCGCCACTATCAGCGCGAGCGGGCGCAGTCCGACGATGCCGTGATGGCCGAGCGCTGGCTGCCGGTGGTCGAGCGGATCGCGCTGGTTCACGGCCTGTGCCTGTCGATGGCGACGGTGTTGACCGCGGGACAGGTGACGTTCGACTTCGCGCTGCTGCTGCATATCAGCCTCGCCGCCATCCTGGCCGCCAACGCCACGCACCAGACGCCGATCCTGGGCGCCTTCCAGCGCTTTTTTTTCGCCTGCTGGGGCGTGGTCACCGTCAACGTGCCGTGGAGTTTTCCCGACCACTGGCAATTCGTGCTGCCGCTGACGCTGCTGTATGCGGTCGCGATCTATCGGCACGCGCTGATCGCCAATCAATTCTTCCGTCAGCAGGTGCAGCTCGAAGACGACGGCATCCGCCTCGCGGAAAGCTACCGGCTCGCCAAGGAGGCGGCCGAGGACGCGCTGCGAGCGAAGAACCTGTTCCTGACCACCGCCAGCCATGACCTTCGCCAGCCCGTTCATGCGATGGGCTTCCTGATCGAAGCGATCGCTCAGCGCAATCGCGATCCGGCGCTGATTCCGCCGCTGGACGATCTGCGGCGCAGCGTGCGATCGGTTCATCTGATGTTCAACTCGCTGCTCGACCTGTCGAAGATCGAGCAGGGCATGGCGATGCCGCGCAATGTGCCGGTGGCGCTCGCGCCGATCATGGAGGAGGTTGCGGCGCTGTTCCGCGAGGAGGCGCATAGCCGCGATCTCGATCTGCGCGTGCGCGTGCCGAAACAGGCGGCCGCGGTGCTGGCGGACGCCTCGTTATTGCGCCAGTCGCTGGTCAACCTGGTCCACAACGCGCTGCGGTACACGCAGCGGGGCGGCGTGCTGTTGTCCGCCCGGCGTCGCGGGGCGGACTGGCTGCTGGAAGTTTGGGATACCGGCATCGGCGTGGCCAACGAGGACAAGAGCCGCATCTATTCGCCGTACTATCGCAATGAATATGCATGGCGCATCGATAGCGCCGGCCATGGACTTGGATTGGCCGTGGTGGCCCGCTGCGCGACGCTGATGGGCGCCGCCTATGGGCTGACCTCGGTGGAACGCCGCGGCTCGCGCTTCTGGTTGCGCTTTCCCGCCGCGGATCCGGCGCAGGCCCATGTGCAGGAGATGACGACGGAGTCCCAGGCGCGGCCGACGAGCACGCTGCCGCCGCTGAGCGGCTGCTGCCTGATCGTCGAGGACGATCCGGTGGTTGTCAGGGCGTGGATGAGCCTGATGCAGGCATGGCACGTCGATGCCCGCTTCGCCGCATCGGCTACCGAGGCATTCGCGCTGCTCGACGGCGGACTGCGCCCGCAGGCGATCCTGTGCGACCAGCGCCTGCGTTCGGGCGAGAGCGGCTTCGAGGTGCTGAAGGACCTGCTGGAGCGCTGTCCCGACGCCAGCGGCGCGATGGTCAGCGGCGAATTCGATTCGCCGGCGTTGCTGCAGGCCGAGCGCGAAGGCTATGTGGTGTTGCGCAAGCCGTTGGAGCCGGCGCAGTTGCATGCATTGCTGTATCAGTGGCTGCGGCGCGAAGAGGCGCTGCATCGTTCGTCGTGATTCGAAGGGGGGCGATGCGGGCCTGCATCGCCGTCCAATTCCTTGCAGGCGGTCAACATGCCCATTCAGATCCGTGACGAAGTACCAGCCGACATCCCGACGATCGAGGCGGTCGTCGGCGAAGCATTTCGCAGCGCGACGCATGCCAGCGGCACCGAGCCGCTGATCGTCAATGCGCTGCGCGCGCGAGGACAGCTGTCGATTTCACTGGTCGCCACGGACGCCGACCAGATCGTCGGCCACGTTGCGGTGTCACCCGTTGCAATTTCCGACGGCAGCGAGAAATGGTATGGCCTGGGACCGATCGCGGTACTTCCCGCATGGCAGGGAAAGGGCGTCGGCTCCCTGCTGATGAACGCGGCACTGGACGCGCTTCGCCGGCAAGGCGCACGGGGCTGCGTGGTGCTCGGCGAGCCTGGCTACTACGGACGCTTCGGCTTCGTTTGCCGCGCGGATCTCGTCTTGCCCGACGTGCCGCCGGAATACTTCCAGGCGGTGCGCTTGGAAGGGGGCTGGCCGACGGGGACGGTGCAGTATGACGAGGCGTTTTGGGTGACCGGGTAGCCTGCGTGCGCCTGCGCCAACAGGAGCGAGACATGAAAGGAAGCTGCCTCTGCGGCGAGATCGAATATGAAGCCCGGGCATTGGCCGGTCAGATTGTCCATTGCCATTGCCGCAAATGCCGAAAGGCGCATGCCGCTTCCTTTGCCACGACGGCGAGGGTGGATCGGACCGATTTCCAGTGGCTGAAGGGAAAACCGTTTCTCGGCTCGTTCGAGTCATCGCCTGGCAAGCTGCGCCATTTTTGCAAGCAATGCGGCAGCCACCTGATGGCTGAATGGATCCATCAGGATCAGGTCATCATCCGCGTTGCGACGCTGGACGAAGATCCGGGCCAGCGGCCGGCCGCGCATATCTGGGTGTGCGAGCAGGCCGAGTGGTTGGCGGATACGGAACTGACGCGGTCATTCGACAAGACACCGCACTGAGTTCTTGCGGCGGCTGGGTGTATTGTTCGTGAAGATGGACGATCTGCCAGGTGCCAGCGCGGACGAGCCGCTGTTCACCTGCGTACAATGCCGGGCTCCACCCCTGAGATGATCCCGTGAAGAAAACTGACCTCGAAAAGAACAAAGGCCTGAAGATCGCCAACAGCATGAAGCAGGCAGGCGCCAAGCGCGGCGGCCCGGCGCCGAAGACCGAGCGCCGCGGCGCGGCCGCCAAGACCGGACTGCTCGGCAAATTGCTGGGAAAGGCGGTGCCGCCGGAGAAGTCTGAAGACTGAAGAGCCGTGCCGGCGCCCTGTTCCACCGCCGCGTTCACCGACCGCGGCAAGGCGCTTTCTTGCTCAAGTATCCTGTCTTCTGTGCCGTTGAACTGACTTTCGATTGTCTCGCCGTGATGCCTGGCGGCATTCCGTTCCTTCATTATCTGTCAGTCCGACGTTGTCACCCTATGCGTATTGCTATCGCCGTTCTTTTCTCTGCTGCTCTTTTGGCTGGATGCGCGTCTGAAGTACGCGAAAGGATAGCCAGCAACTACGGTAGAGTTGGCGCGGCAGCAATAAGGCAAGGTGATTGGGACACTGCGCGCCGGGCCTTTGCGCGCGTGACAGTGAATGCGGATCTTGCCGAACTTCCTGCTGCCCGTAGAGCCCTCGCGCACTACGAATACGGGCGTTCATTGGGTGTCACCTGTTATTTCGACAGAGCCGAAGAGGAACTGAAGACCGCCTTCGAGTTGGACAAGCAAGCAGGCCAACCTCTCTATCTATCCTTGGTCGAATTAGCCCGTTTGAATCTCGATCAGGGCAAGTACTCGCAGTCTGCTGCGTACTTCGAAAGGGCTATACCGTTGCTGGAGGCGGCCGGTGTCGCCAAGGAGGCGCCGATGGGGTATGCCGATATCCTGGAGGAATATGCGCGCACCCTTTCTGGAATGGGCCGGACAGCGGATGCTCAGTTATCCGTTGGCCGTGCAACGACGCTCCGAAAAGGCGTGCCAGGGTAACGCTCGATTACAGACCGAACACCCTACGGAAAATTCTGTAGCAAGCATTGAGCGCAGGTGACGTGGCCAAATTCGTCATGGCGCAGCGAACACCAATGAGCGATGCAGCGCTACCGCCGCCATCACTCCATCCGAGCAGGCCCACGTCACGCTGTGCGCGCCTCGGGTGATGTCACCGGCTGCATAGACTCCGTCCACCGTGGTCGCCTTCAGATCGTCTGTCTGGATAATCGACCCGAACGGCGTCTCGTGCGACTCGCAACCAAGCTGTTGGGCGATGTGGCTATTCGGATGATTTCGAGGGCCGATGTACAAGGCGTCGATTTCAGTCATACGGCCGTCCGTTAGTTCTACCGTCGACAGCGCTGTCCCTTCGCCATGCAAGGCCCTGATCCTTGCTGATTCGATGGTGACGCCACGCTTCTGGAGCTCGGCCAGCACGCCATCGTCCGGTTGCGGCTCGCCATTCAGATAAAGCGTAGTCGGTCCCCATTCGGCAATCAGCATGGCCTGATGGACCGACATCGGCGACATGCTGAGCACGCCCAAGCGCTGGCCACTGAATTCGAAGCCATGGCAGTACGGGCAATGAATCACCGATTTGCCCCAGCGTTCTTTCAGTCCCGGCAGGTCGGGCAGTTCGTCCGAGATGCCATAGGCGAGCACCAGCCGGGCGCCTTCCACTACCTCTCCATTCGCCAGCGTCACCGAGAAGGCGCCCAATTCTCCGGACGCGCCGATGGCCTTGCCCTCGATAAACGTCGTGGTGGGATAGGCGGCGACCTGCTGCCGCGCGGTCGCGAGCAAGGCGCCGGGATTGCTGCCGTCCTGCGTGAGAAAGCCGTGCGAATGCGTGGCAAAGCGATTGCGCGGGGCGCCCGCATCGATGATGCAGACCGATCGTCTTGCCCGCGCGATATAGGTGGCGGCCGACAGGCCGGCGAAACTGCCGCCGATCACAATGGCGTCATACCGCATGGACGTGCTCCAGATCGTGGCGGCCGCCGCGGGCGACCATCCGTTGGTGGAAATCGGCGCTCAGCATGGCCAGCGTGACCTCGCCCAGCCGCGCCAGCAACAGCGCTTGCGCGTCGTTGAAGGCCTGGTCGAGCGCGGCATTGACGGCCTGCTCGACCAGGCAACCGGGCGACTCGGTCCGATTGCCGATGGCGAGCAGCGAGGGGCAGCCGAGCGCGGTGTAGACGTCGCGCAGCGTGACCGTGGACAGGTCGCAAGCGAGCGTCCAGCCGCCGCCGTGTCCCTTTTCCGAGCGCACGTAGCCCTGCTCGCGCAGGCCCACCATGACGCGGCGAATGACCACGGGATTGGTGTCCATCGCCTTGGCGAGGACCTCGGAGGTGACCGGACCATCGTGCTCGGCCATGTGCAACAGGACGTGGAGTACGCCTGACAGTCTGCTATCGCGTTTCATGAAACTTATGGTGTTACATGAAACGCCGACTGTCAAGGGGCTGTTGCTGCGTTGGCAAGACCGCGGTCGCTATCTCGTCGTTCCCGCGAAAGCGGGAATCCAGCGTCGTTGCAAGCCACTCGATCCCCGCGTTCGCGGGGACGACAGTGCTTGTCGGCGATTCGACTACGTTCGGATTGCCTGCCGACGGATCAGATCCACTGGTCGTTCTGCACAGTCCGTTCGCCGCCTTCTTCACCGGTATTGCGCACGCCGCGCGGCTCGATCAGCAGCAATTTCACTTCTTCGGCGGCAAAGGGCTTGTGTTCGATGCCCTTGGGCACCACGGCCATCTGGCCGGCGCGCAGCACGATCGCACCATCGCGAAGGTCGATTCGCAATTCGCCGTCGAGGACGATAAACGTCTCGTCGGTATCGGCGTGCGTATGCCAGATGAAATCGCCTTTGAGCTTGACGACCTTGAACTGGTAGTCATTCATTTCGGCAACGACGCGGGGCTGCCAGTGGCCGTCGATTTGCCCGATCTTGCCGATCAAATCGATGGCGGTGCCCTGGCCGCGGGTGGCCGGGGCCGCGTGATTGTTGGCTTGCATGAGTGCTCTCCATGGATGCGGAGAGCACAGCGTAGGCGGATGCTGCGGCGGCGTCTTGAACGATTGTGCGAGCCGGATTGGCGCGCAGAATCAGCGGCCGCCGGCGGCGCGCACCATGCCCAGCCACCTGGCCGGGGGAATGCCGTACGCCTTGGTGAAGTGCCGGGTCATATGGCTCTGATCGGCAAAACCGGCGGCGGCCGCGCAGTCGGCCAGCCCGACGCCGCTCTGCATCAGCCGGCGTGCCGTCTCCAGGCGCCGCATCGTCAGGTAATGGTAGGGACTGGTGCCGTAGAACGTGCGGAAATCGCGCGACAGGCTCCAGCGGTCGCGTCCGCAGGCGGCGGCCAGCTCTTGCAGCGTGACGATGCGATGCGACGAGGCATGCAGATAGTCGCGCGCGAGCTGGGCCGCCCGGAAGTCGCAGGAGGAGCGCAGCGGCCTGGCACCGGAAGCGGCGTCGAGCGCCAGCGCAAGCTCGACCATGCCGTCGTCCTGTTCCAGCGGATCGAGCCGCGTATCCGGCTGCTGCAGCAGCGCCGCGGTGGCCGCGAACAAGCGCGGGTCGTCGCTGATGCCGCCTTCGATGAATGGCAGCGGCTTGCCGCCGAGCACCGCCTGGAATACCGCGGGCTCGATATAGAGCATCCGGTAGCGAAAGCCCTCCTCGGTACCGGCCTGTCCGTCGTGCGGCTCGTCCGGATGCAACACGATGGTCTTGCCCGGCAGGCTCGCGCGCAGGCTGCGCCGATATTGGAAGCATTGCACGCCGGCCAGCGTGCGGCCGATCGCGTAGGTATCGTGCCGATGCATCGAGTAGGCATTGCCGGTGAGGAAGGCCTCGATGCGCTCGACGCCTTGCGCCGGCTCGGCGCGATGCACCCAATCGGGGCGTTCGGCACGGCGTGTTGTCATGACGGGAAATGGTTTCAAGCGGCAATGATGCGCGGCATTGTCTGCAGAATGTATAGCCTTGCGCCCGCACCTGCAATCCGCTGTAATCCCGGGGGCTTCCTGTTCCCGCCGCCGAATAACAACCGAATAAAGAGACAAGCGAACCCGCCATGTTGAAAACCCGAATTGGCATTCTTGCCCTGGCGATATCCGCCCATGCCGTTCCCGCCTTTGCCCAATCCGCTGTCAATCGCGACGAATTCTATTGGCTGGGCGAGATCAACAAGGCCACCACCGTCATCAATACCGATGAGGGGCTATTGGACAAGTCGCTCGCACCGCGCATTGCATCGGGCATCGTCAAGGTGCTGGAGGACGGCAATCGGCCCGGCGGCAAACGACCGTCTACGGTGATTACCTTCGAGCCCTTGCTGATCCAGGCGGCCGGCGTCGAGGTGACGCTGCTGCATGCGGGGCGGTCGAGCCAGGACATGCACGCGACCTACCGCGCGGCGATCCTGCGCGACCACCTGCTGAGCCTGGCCGACCAGTTGAACAGGACGAGCCGATCGCTGGTGTCGCTGGCCGAGAAGCACGCCAATACCATCGTGCCGAACTACACCAATGGCGTGGCGGCGCAGCCTAACAGCCTCGGCCACTATCTGCTGGGGCATGCTGCCGGACTGGAACGCGACGCGCAGCGGATTCGCGAGGCCTATGCGCGCATCGACCGATCGCCGATGGGCACGACGGTATTGAACGGCACCAGCTGGCCGCTGAATCGTGCGCGAATGGCCGACTATCTCGGCTTCTCCGCGATCGTCGACAACGCCTACGACGCCGCACAGATCTCCTCGACGGAACAGCCGGTGGAAGTGGGTGCGATCGTCACCAGCATTGCGCTGCATGCGGGCAATTTCATCGAGGACGTGATGACGCAGTATGCGCAGTCGCGTCCGTGGATGCTGTTGCAGGAGGGCGGCAGCAATACCTACGTGTCCAGTGCGATGCCGCAGAAGCGCAATCCCGGCCTGCTCAATACAACGCGCCGGCACGCCTCGACCGCGGTCACGCTGGCGATGGGACCGGTCATCCAGGCGCACAACATCACGCCCGGAATGGGCGACGCCAAGGAGGTCAAGCCCAACAGCGACATGGTCCAGAGTGCGATCCGCGTGCTGCAGGGCTGGGACAAGATCCTGAACGCGCTGGTGATCAGCCCGGAGCGCGCGCTGGAAGAACTGAACAGCGACTGGACCGCCTCGCAGGAACTGGCCGACGTGCTGATGCGCAAATACAAGCTGCCGTTCCGCGTGGGCCATCATTTCGCGTCGGAGGTGGTCGATTACGCGAAGGCGAACAATATCCGGCCCAGCGAATTTCCATATGCGCAGGCGCAGCGCATCTATGCGGAAGCGGTCAAGGGTCAGGGGCCGGCGCAATTGCCGATCAGCGAAGCGGAATTCCGCGCCACGCTCGATCCGGTGGCGATCGTTCGCCATCGCGCCACCGTCGGCGGCCCGCAGCCCGCCGAAATGGAGCGGATGCTGAAGGCCGCGAAGCAGACGTTGGCGCAGCAGGATGCCTGGATTAAGGAAAAGCGTGGCCGGATCGATGCATCGCTGGCCCGGCTGGATCGGGATTTCGGCAAGCTGGCCAAGGCCGCGAACTAGGTTGGGGGGCGGTGTTGATCGGATGAGATCCGTTCGATCAACCGCTGCGCATCGAATGGCGCCTTGACCTTCATGTCGTTATCGAAATAGCAGTACACGTCGCGCCGCGCCGCCTTGCGTGCCTTGATGTCAGAAATGCGCTGGGCGTCGTCCGGTTCTCCACCGCGGCCCCACGCGCTCAGGCGATCGGCCCAACGATCGAGCGCGGGATCCGAATAGGAGCCGCCATACAAGGTCTCCGTGCCGTGCAGCCGCAGATAGACGAAATCCGCGGTCACGTCCTCGACGTAGGGCCAGTCCGCCACCGCATCGGAGACCACCAGCGCCACCCGATGCTTGCGCAGCAGCGCGGGGAATTCCGGCGTGCAGAAACTGGCGTGACGGATCTCGATGGCGTGGCGCAGCCGGCGTTTGCGCGTCGGCTCGAACCACGGTTGCTTGACGCGGCCATCGTGCTCCCGGGCGAGCTTTCTCGCCTCCTCGGTATTGCGAGGCAGCATCGCCAGGAAGCGCTCCAGCCGTTCGGGTTTGAAGCTGAAATTCGGCGGGAATTGCCACAGGAAGGGCCCCAGCTTTTCCTGCAACGCCAGCACGCCGGAGGCAAAGAAGTTCGCCAGGGCCGGGCGCGCCTTTTCGTCGCGGAAGCGCAGCATATGGGTCAGATAGCGCGGCCCCTTGACGGCGAAGACGAAGCCCGGCGGCGTGGCCTCGTACCAGGCACGGTAACTGCCGATGGTCTGCAGCGAGTAATGCGAGCCGTTGATCTCGATGGTGTCGACCGCGCGCGCGGCGAATTCGAGTTCGCGCGCCTGGGCCAGTCCCTTCGGATAGAAGACGCCACGCCAGCCCTCGTAGCGCCATCCCGAGATGCCGATTCGAATAGTCATCGGATTGCGCCGGCGGCGGCCGATTCGCCTTGCGTCGTGGCGATGGCCTCGCTGGGCGACGAATGATCGATATGGACGATCATAGGCCGAATGCGCGCAACCAACAGGTGCCGCGACATCCACCGTGCGCGTAGGAACCGGCCTACGCGAGTCTCCGTTGCCGACCGATCCCTGCCGCGCGGCATGGCCCCTACATTGCACTTAAGCCGCAGCCGATCACGGCAACGCGCGGCAATTGCCAGGAGCTGGGTTATGTCGTTTGCACTATTCCTGATTGGACTGTTGATCCTCGTCGGCGGCATTGCGTGGGGCCTGATCACGGCCGGCGTGCCGGAGACCTATGTGGCCATCGCCTGTGTGATCGTGCTGGGCCTTGGCATCATGGGCGCGGTGTCGCGCACCCGTACCAAGGACCCGTCATAGCGCATCAGGCGCGGCCATTCCGCGCGGATCCGTGCGATTCGGATGAATGGGGCGCCTGCCGCAACGGCGGCGCCACCGTCCGGACCGCCGCCGCGCGTTGGCTCAACCACATGCTGGCGAGCACCAGCACCATGCCGGCCAATTGCGGCGCGCTGAGCCACTGATCCAGCAAGCCCCATCCCAGCAGCACCGCGCTCAGCGGGCTGAGAAATCCCAGCGACGCTACCACCGACGGTTCCAGCCGCGCGATGCCGCGAAACCACAGCACATAGGTCAGCGCGGCGCCGATCAATCCCAGATAGAGAAAGCCCGCCACGTTGGCCTGCGTCAGCTGCCCGAGCGGTGGCTCGATCCACAGCGCCACCGGCAGCAGCAACAGGCCCCCCGCCACCAGTTGCCATGCGGTGAAGGTCAGCGCGGACACGGGCGGTTGCCAGCGGCGCGTCAGCACCGTGCCGAGCGCCATCGATGCTGCGCCCAGCAGTCCCGCGGCCACGCCGGTGGCGTCCAGCGCGGCCTTCGGCGTCAGCACCAGCAGGGCCACGCCCACCATGCCGCCCATCGCGGCGATCACGGCAACGGGCCGGATTGCGGTGCCGAGCAGCAGCCGGGAGAACAGGATCACGATCAGCGGTTGCACGGCGCCCAGCGTCGCGGCCACGCCGCCCGGCAAGCGATAGGCGCTGACGAACAGCATCGCCCAGAACACCGAGAAATTCAGTGCGCCGAGCACCAATACGCGCAGCCACCAGCCGCGCTGCGGAAATTGGCGGACCCACAGCAACAGCAGCAGGCCGGCGGGAAGGGCGCGCAGCATGGCTACCGTCAGCGGATAGCCGTCGGGCAGCAGGCCCGTCGTGACGACATAGGTGCTGCCCCAGATCGCCGGGGCCAGGCCCGTCAGCAGCAGGTCGGTGGTGCGGTTCATGGTACGTGCCTCAGGCGAAATCCAGCACTTCGGCCAGCGGCCGGCGCGGCTTTTGCGGCCAGTTGCCCGGCGCCGCGTGGCCGACCGCCACCAGAATGGCTGGCACCTCGTCCGGGGCCAGCGCGAATTCACGGGCCACGCCCTGCGGATCGAAGCCGGTCATCGGGCCGGTCGCCAGGCCCATGCCCTGCGCGGCCAGCATCAACGTCGCGGCGCCCAGCGAGGCGGTGCGGATCGCTTCGTCACGCCGGCTCTGCGGCTGCTCCAGATATTGGCCGCGCGCCGCATCGACCCAGCCCTGCACCATGCCGGCCGGCATCAGGCCGGCTTCGACCATTGGCTGCAAGCGCTGCGCCAGCGTGTCTGGATCGGCCAGCACGCCGCAGACGATAAAGACGACCGCCGCATCGGTGACCTTGGGCTGGTTCCACGCGACCGCGCGCAGCCGTGCCTTGGCCGCGGCCGTCCGGACCGCGATAAAGCGCCAGTTCTGCAGGTTGTAGGCGGTGGGTGCCCGCGTTGCCAGCGCGGTCAGTGCTTCGATCTGCGCGTCGGATAGCGGTCGTGAGGCATCGAAGAAATTTGCGGAGATGCGTTGCTCGATGGCATCGATGACGGGATGGTTCATGGTCGTTCCGGCTCCAATCAGGGCGTTGAATGTCGTCGCATTGGGTTCGGCGCGATGGCCGTTTATTCACGGTTCAAGATTAATCGCCGTCCTCGCGCGTTGAAATATGCGATATGCTCACCACAATATTTACTGGCGGTGAATAATCGGGGCGAGTCGACCGTGGACCATTTGACGGCACTGCGCGTATTTCGGGAAGTCGTCGAGCGCAACAGCTTTGCCGCGGCGGCGCGGCGGCTTTGCCTGTCGCCCGCGGCGGTCAGCAAGAACATTGGCGAGCTGGAAGCGCATCTGTCGACGCGGCTGCTCAACCGCACCACGCGCCGGCTGAGTCTGACCGAGGCCGGCCAGCAGTACTACACGCAGATTGCACAGATCCTTGACGACCTGGACGAGGCCGACCGCGCGCTCGGTCCGATGCAGAGCGAGCCGACCGGCACGTTGCGTGTCAGCGCGCCGATGTCGCTGACGTTGACGCAATTGGCCGATGCGATTCCGCAGTTCCTCTGTCGCTATCCGCAGCTGTCGCTTGACTTGCGGCTGGACGATCGCCGCGTCGATCTGGTCAAGGAGGGCTTCGACGTCGCGATACGAGGCACGGACAAGCTGGAGGACTCGAGCCTGGTCGCGCGCAAGCTGATGTCGATGACGCACGTGCTGTGCGGCGCGCCGGCCTATTTCGCGCGCCATGGCGTGCCCGATTCTCCCGAGGCCCTGCGCCAGCACGAATGCGTGCAGTTCAGCCTGTCCGGCCACGCGAGGCTATGGAGCTTTCGCAAGGCGGGAGGGCGGGGAGACGTCGAGGGCGGCGTCCAGGTCGACGTGCCGATCGATGGCCGCTACAAGGTCACATCGAGCCTCGCGGTGCGCGAGGCGCTGCGGGCGGGATTCGGCATCAGCCTGATTCCGCTGATCTATGTCCGCGAGGATATCGAAGCCGGGCGGTTGGTCACCGTATTGAACGAATGGACCGCCGTCGAGACGCATGTCTATGCCGTCTATCCATCCCGGCGGTATCTCAATTCGAAGGTGCGCGCCTTCGTCGATTTCTTGATCGAGACGCTCGGCTGAATGGTGGAGGACTGCCCTCCAGGCTGCCTCAAGGCTGGCGCGCGTAGCTGACGGTCAGCATTTCCCATTGGTGCCCGTCGGGCTCGTTCCAGTAGACGATGCGCCCGCCTTGCCAAGTGTCGACCGCATGATCGACCGGGCCACGGACCCTGCTGCGGTAGGCAATGCCGGCCGCCTGAATGCGCTGCAGGATGCGGTCGAATTCGTCTTCGCTGACCCGGAAGCAATAGTGAATGCGCGGAAACGGCTCGTCCCATTGATCGAAATCGAGCGTCAGGCCGTCGTTCAGGTAGACCGGGCAGAACGGCCCAATGCCGGTTTCCGACCACGGCACGCCCAGCAGCTCCGCCACTTGCTTCGCCGCCGCGATCTTGTCGCGCGCCGGCACCATCAGGTGATCCAGTTCGATCGTCATCGTGGTCTCCGTTCTGGCGCGGCACGATGGCTGCGCATCGCGCCTGCGACCCTTAACCTGCGTTCAAGGCAGCCATGCCGCGGGGGGAGGGCAAGCCGTCCTAGACTGGCTTCGTCCTGTCCGATCCCACCAGAAAAGGCTGCGCCCCATGATCCGTCTTCCTTCCTTGCGCCGGCTTTGCGCCTGCCTGGCGCTGACCGTCGTCGCGCCGCTGGCGAGCGCGCAGTCGGCATCCTCGACGAGCGCCGGCTACCCGGAACGCCCGATCCGCTTGCTGCTGGGCCAGGCCGCCGGAGGCGCCGTCGATACCATCGCCCGCATGCTGGCCGAACGCCTCGGCGCCACGCTGCGGCAGCCCGTGGTGGTGGAGAACCGGCCCGGTGCCGGCGCAATGATCGCGGCGGAGGCGGTGGCGCGCGCGCCGGCGGATGGCTACACGCTGGCGCTGCTGGACGAAGGCGCGCTGACCGTCAATCCGGTGCTGCAAAAGAAGATCGCCTACGACGTCCTCAAGGATTTTAGTTACCTCGGCACCGTTGCGCGTATCCCGCTGGTGATGGTGGCGCACCCGTCCTTGAACGTCGCGACGCCGGACGATTTGACGCGCTACAGCAAGGCAAATCCGTCGGCATTGAGCTATGCGTCGGCGGGCGTCGGCAGCCCGCCGCATCTGGCCTTCGAGGCCTACAAGCAACAGTCGGGCGCCGTCGTTGCGCATCTGCCCTACCGCGGCGGCGCGCCCGCGCTGGCCGATGTGGTGGCCGGGCACGTGCATCTGACCTTTATCGACACCAATCTGGGCAGCCAGTATGCGAAGACCGGGCGCGTCAAGCCGATCGCGGTGTCGACGCGACAGCGCAGTCCCTTGCTGCCCGCCGTGCCGACGTTCGAGGAGGCAGGCCTGAAGGGATTCGAATTTGCCCCATGGGTCGGGGTCGTGGGCCCGGCCGGGTTGCCGGCCCCGGTGGTCGAGCGTATTACGCAGGCGCTGCAGACCGTGCTGGCGGACCGCGATTTGCTGGCACGCGTGCGAGGCAGCGGCTTCGAGCCCTTCGCCACCGGCAGCGCGGCGTTCGCGATGCTGGTCCGGCACGACCTCGAGGCGCGCCGCACGCTGATTCGCGAACGCCATATCCGGCTCGAAAACTGAGCCGTCGCGACCCCCGCGCCCCTCGTCAAATCGTCAATCGTCGACTGCTCCCTCCCATGACCAAAACCCTGTTGCTCGATGCCGTCCCCGGCGCCAACGCCGGCGCCGATCTCGATACCTTCGTCGATGCCTGTCTGATCCTTGCCGCCCAAGGCCATGCCGCGGGCTTGGCCGGTCAGATCACGATGCGTGACGCCCAATCCGGCGGTATGGTCACGCTCGCGCTCGGCACAGGGATGGAAGAGGCCAGCCCGGCCAATGCGCTGCTGGTTGACGCGGAACTGAACACGCTGCAGGGCAAGGGCAGGGCCAATCCCGGCGTGCGTTTCCACAGCTGGATCTATCGGCACCATCCGCAGGTCAAGGCGATCGTCCATACCCACCCGCCCGCGCTGTCGGCGCTGTCGATGCTGGGCATCCCGATGCCGGTCGCGCACATGGATGCGGCGATGTTCCACGACGATTGCGGCTTCCTGGCGCACTGGCCTGGCGTGCCGACCGGAGACGACGAGGGAGAATTGATCTCGGCCGCGCTGGCCGGCCGGCGCACGGCTTTCCTCGTCAATCACGGCGCGGTTTGCACCGGGGCGACGCTGCAGGAGGCGGTCTACCTGAACGTGTTCGCCGAGCGCAACGCGCGCATGTGCCTGGATGCGCTGGCCGCCGGGTCGTTGCAGCCGGTCGATCCGGCCGCCGCCCGCGAGGCGCACGACTTCCTGTTGCAGCCTGCGATCGTCAATGCGACGTTTGCCTACTGGGCGCGCCAGGCGAAGGCCGCGTTGCGTCGCTGATCCGCGGTTGATCGGTGGCCGCTATCGCGTCGCGATACGCGCCGCCGCCGACTCGATCGCGCGGATCGCGCGGCTGACCGCCTGGGTCGGCGTCGCGCCGCTGCGGTGGATCAGCACCACATGGCGATGCAGATTGGCCCCTTCGATGGCAAGCCGGTGCAGCCCGCGCGCCTTGATGGCGATGTCGGGCAGATCGCGCGGCAGGATCGTGGTGCCGACGCCCTGCATCGCCAGGTCGAGCGAGACGCTGACCGAATTGCTCTCCACCGCGATCGATAGCGGCCCCGGCAATTCGCGGTCGATCACGCGCCGCAGCGCGTAGGGCCGCGGCGGCACGATCAGCGGCCGTTGCGCCAGTGCGCCGACGCTTAGCGTTGCCGGGTCCGGTGCACCCGGCTCGCGGCTATAGGCGGCGATCTGTTCGATGCACAGCCGCCGCAGCGCCACGGTGTCGGTATCGACGGCGAGGTCGTAGACCAGCCCGATATCGGCATGGCCGCGCTCGACCCGCTCGACCACATCGGGCGAGCTGGCGTTGAACACGCCGAGCGTGATGCGCGGATGCGATGCGCGCAGCGATGCGACCACCTGCGGAACCAGATAGGCCGCCAGCGTATTGACGGTGGCGATCGTCACGCGCCCATAGCCGCCGGCCGAGGTCTGCCGCGCGACGTCCAGCGCGCTGTCCACCATGCCGAAGCCCTGATCGATCTCGCCGACCAGGCGTTCTCCCAGCGGCGTCGGCCGCATGCCGCGCCCATGCCGGTCGAACAACGGTGCCCCGAGGAAGGATTCCAGCGCGGCTACCTGCTTGCTGACGGCGGCCTGCGTGATGCCCAGCGAAGCAGAGGCGGCGCGCAGCGATCCGGCGCGCGCAACGGCGAGAAAGGTGCGAAGCAGGCGATCTTTGTCTTGCATCGAGCGGGGGCGCTGTGAGTATCTGCCGGAGCACGTGCTCCATGGCGTCTGCATTGGAATCGATTCAACCGGCGCTGTCCATCGGGGCGCGTGCTATGGTTGCGCCAACGCTCCTTCGATCCATGCCTGCCGGCCAATTCCAGCTCCTCCCTTGTGCGCTGCCGGGCGTGCTCGCCGTCCAGGCCAGCTCGCGGCACCGCTTTGCCCGCCATACGCACGAACAGTTCGGCATCGGCGTGGTCGAGCGCGGCGCGCAGCGTTCGGCCAGCGGGCGCGGCGAGGTTCAGGCGGTGGCGGGGGACATCATTACCGTCAATCCCGGCGAGGTGCACGACGGCATGCCGCTGGACGAGGCCGGGCGCTCGTGGCGCATCCTGTATTTCGATCCCGAGGTCGTCGCGCCGGTCTGTCACGATGTGAGCGAAGGGGCCGCGCGGCTCGGGGAATTCCTGCAGCCGGTGCTCTGCGATCGGTCCTCCGCCGCCGTCTTCCTGCAATTGTTCGATGCGATGACCGGCGGCAATGCAGACGATGCGGCCTTGCGCCGCGACAGCCTGCTGCTGATGCTGCTGGCGCGGACGATGGATTGCCGGCACGGCGGGAGAGAGCACGAAGGCACCCCGGCGACCATCGCCCATGCGCTGGCACGGATCGACGACGACCCTTCGGTGCCCGTGTCGCTGGACGATCTTGCCAACGCCAGCGGCCTGAGCCGCTTCCAGGTGCTGCGCGCCTTTACCCGTGCCACCGGGCTGACGCCGCATGCCTATCTGGTACAGCGGCGGATCGATCTCGCCCGCCGCCTGATCGCGCAGGGCGAGCCGCTGGCCGACGCGGCGCTCGGCAGCGGGTTTGCCGACCAGAGCCATATGACGCGCATCTTCGTGCGCAAGTACGGCCTGTCGCCCAGCGCCTATGCCGCCATCGCCACCGGCCAATCGTCGCGCTGATGGGCATCGTCTGAAGACCGGCTCCCGCGCCGCTGCAATTTCGTTCAAGACGCCTGCCATGCCGCCGCCTAGCCTTAGGCATCCAACGATGCGGAGGCGGCCATGTCCGGCAAAACCGAAGGTTATTTCTATCTGGCGCTGGCCATGATCCTGGTCGGCAGTACTGTCATTGCCAGCAAGGTCATCGCCGCCGGGCTGCCGCCGTTTACGGCGACGGCGTTGCGCTTCGCCATCGCGTTGCCCGGTTTCCTGCTGCTGATGAAGCTGACCGGCACGCGCCTGCCCGCCATCGGCCGTGGCGACCGGCTGCTGCTGGTCCTGCAGGCCGTCGCCGGCAGCGTCGGCTATACCACCTTGCTGATCTCCGGCCTGCGGATGACATCGGCCGCGGACGCCGGCGTGATCATCGGCACGCTGCCGGTGGTATCGGCGCTGGTGTCGATCGTCCTGCTGAAGGAGCGTCCCGGTGTCGCCTTGCTGCTGGCCATTGGGTTGGCGACCGCCGGCGTGGTGGCGGTGGCGGTGCCGGGCGGAGGCGGCGACAGCGGTCGGGGCACGTGGCTCGGCAACGCGTTGGTGATGGGCGCGGTGTTCTGCGAGAGCCTGTTCATTCTGCTGAACAAGCGGCTGCGCCAGCCGCTGCAGCCGCTGGCCCTGTCGACCGTGATGACGGCAATCGGCCTCGCGGCATCGATCGTGCCCGCGCTGATCGAGGCGCCATGGCGGCATGGGTTGCCGAGCGGCGCGCTGACCGCGGTGCTGTATTACGCGCTGGTGCCGACCGTGGCGGGCTTCGTGCTGTGGTACGCGGGCTCGGCCCGCACCAGCGGCACCGAGGCCTCGCTGTTCACGGCGCTGGCGCCGATATCGGCCGTCGCGATGGCGTTCCTGCTGCTGGGCGAGCCGGTCGGCGTCAGCCAACTGACCGGCATCGCTTGTGTGGTGGTGGCCGTGCTGAGCCTGGTGCTGGTCGGCAAGCGCAATCCCGGCAGGCCGCGCACGGTGGCGCGCCGGGAACGCGGGTTCGACCGCGATTGCGACCGCCGCTGCGACCGCAAGTGCGAGCTAGCGCAGCGGCCGTGAGCGCGCGGCGCCGTCCGCGGGCATATACGCCCGCGGCGTCGTGCCGAGGTAGCGGCGGAACATCGCGATAAAGCTGCTGACGCTGGCATAGCCCAGATCGATCGCAATCGTCGTGACGCTGTGGCCCGCCGCCAGGCGCTCCATCGCCGCCAGCAGCCGCATCTGCTGCCGCCACTGGACGATCGTCCATCCCGTTTGGGCCTGGAAGCGCCGCGTCAGCGTGCGGCGGCTCATGCCGATGCGTGCGGCCCAGCCATCGAGATCGGTGTTGTCGTCCGGCGCGGCTACCATCCGCGCCGCCATCCGCGCGAGGCGAGGCTCGCGCGGCATCGGCAGGAACAGCGTCTGCGCCGGTTCGCGCGCGAACGCATCGGCGAACACCGCGAGGTAGTGCTCGAGGGCCGTGCCGGTGGGCGCCTCATCGCCGGTCAGCGCCGCGAGCAGCGCGTCCAGCAGCGGCGACAGCCTTGCCACCTTGACCGTGTCCGGCATCGCGGCACGGCTCCACGCGCCGTCGAAATACAGGCCGGTGCCGGCCATGCCCCCCTGCACCCTCGCGCCATGCATCATTCCCGGTGGGATCCACGCGATGCAGCCGGTCGGCATGACCCAGCGGCCGCCCTCGGCCTCGATGGCGACCACGCCGGACCGGATCGTGAACAGCTGCCCCTGGTCATGCCGATGCCGGCGGCGCTCGCGGATGCCGGCATGCGACAGCTGGCGGATTTGCTTCAGCGACACGATAGATCGAATGGTGGCCCGATTGGAATATCGCCTGGCATTCTAGCGTTAGCGGGCAAGATGGGTCGGCTCTAGACTGGCTGCATCGCCAACACCACGGAGCCATTCGATGTCATCTGCCACGCCATCCCGATCGCTTGTCCGCAACCGCGGAGGCCGCGCATGAAGCCGGAAACCATGCTGCCGGACCATATCGATACCGTGCAGGCCAACGGCATCACCGTACGCAAAGGCAGTGTCGGCGCGTTCCTGGCGAGCTGGCGGGTGCTGTCCAATCCGTCGCAGTCCGACGACAGCCGTGCCGCGGCGAGGGAAGACCTGATCGCGCTGCTTCCGGCGCTGACCGCGCTGGGTCTGTTCGATGTGTTCGAGGCCCGCGATCCGCGACTGCGCGAGCTGATCGCACAAGGCCGCGGCGGCGCGTGAGCGCCCGCCGCGGCCTCATGCCCGCCGGGTGCGGATGCGGTTGCCGCTGAAGATCAGACCAGCGTCAGCCGCACGTCGATGTTGCCGCGCGTCGCGTTCGAGTACGGGCAGACCACGTGAGCCTTGTCCACCAGCGCCTGCGCGGTGTCGCGCGCGACGCCGGGAATCGCGATCTGCAGTTCGACCTCGATGCCGAAGCCGGTGGGGATCTGGCCGATGCCGACGTTGCCGGTGATCGTGGTCTCGGCGGGCAACGCGATCTTCTCGCGGCCGGCGACGAACTTCAGGGCGCCAAGGAAACAGGCCGAGTAGCCGGCGGCGAACAGTTGCTCGGGGTTGGTGCCCGGACCGCCGGCGCCGCCCAGTTCGCGCGGCGTACTGAGCTTGACCTCGAGCGCGCCATCGGACGAGACGGCACGGCCGTCACGGCCACCGGTGGCTTGGGCTTGGGCACGGTACAGGACTTTTTCGATCGACATGGTTGGCTCCTTCAGGTTGATGGCTTGGTTGTTACTGCAACATAGTGCGCTATTACATAGCGCGCGATATAAATTCGTCAAAACAAGACGGCGTCGTTGCCCCTTGCGGCTCAGTCCGCCGCGCTTTGGGCGATCTTCGCCGTCACGCTATCGAGCTTGCGCTTCAGGCCGGTCAGTTCCTCGACGCTGCACGCCGACGCGCACAACACCGACTCCGGCACCTTGCCGGCCTGCGTCTTCAGCGCGCGGCCGGCCTTGGTCAGGCTGACGATGACCTGCCGTTCGTCCGCTGCCGCCCGTGCCCGCGACACCAGCTGCTGGGTCTCGAGGCGCTTGAGCAGCGGCGTCAGCGTGGCCGAGTCCAGATTCAGCTGCGCGCCGATTTCCGATACCGTCAAGCCGTCCCGCTCCCACAGCACCATCATCACCAGGTATTGCGGGTAGGTCAGGCCCAGCGGCCGCAACAGCTTGCGGTACAGCTTGTTCAGCGCCAGCGAGGCCGAATAGACCGAGAAGCAGAACTGCCGGTCCAGCAACAGCGCGGTGGCAGGGTCGATTCGGGAGTTGGCTGCGGCGTTCATGGAACGGAATATAGATCGTGCGCGATTGAATAGCAAGAAATTTATTTGCTGGTACCGAAACATTGTTCCAAGCGCGCATGCCAACGTCCTCGTGTCCCCGCGCAGGCGGGGACCCAGCGGCTTCGAAAGACGCTGGATTCCCGCCTTCGCGGGAATGACTCGGTGGAATGCGAGTTCGGCCAGCGCACCTCGCTCGTCTCGATTCTCTCCCGTCAGCTCGCCACCTCCATCAGCGCATCGACCACCACGACGCCATCCGGACTCGCCATCACCGGATTCAGGTCGACCGAGCGGATTGCCCCGGCGGCGGCGTGGACCATCCTGCCGACCGCCACCGCGGTGCGGCACAGCGCGGGCATGTCCACGGCCGCTTCGCCTCGCACGCCGGCCAGCAGCGGCGCGATGCGCAGGGCCTGCAGCGCGCGGGCGACGTCCTCTTCCTCGCAGGTGGCCAGCAGTACCGCGGTGTCGCGCAGCACCTCGACATACTTGCCGCCGTCGCCGACCACCAGCACGGCGCCGAACACCGGATCCCAGTGCGCGCCGATCATGCATTCGCGCTGGCCGCGCACCATCTTCGCGACGATGACACCCTCGGCCTCGACACCCATGCCGGCCAGCGTGGCCATCTGGCGATCGAATGCCGCGACAATCGAAGCGGCGTCATTGCAGCCGAGTGCCACCAGCCCGTGTTCGCTCTTGTG